>CANGNZ010000013.1 GCA_947455435.1 Microbacteriaceae bacterium | reverse complement strand
GTAGTGTCGAAATCGTCAGATCGTAGTTACCCACTCGCACTTCTTCTGGTGCGGAGTCTGCTAGCAAACCAATTGACTCGGCGAATCGAATTAGTTCGCTGGTCTTTTGCGGGTCGCGTGCTCTCACAGAAATCGAAGCACCTGGTTGCTGTTCGGCTAGTACAATCGCTGCGTTTCGCGCGGTTGCTCCAGAGCCAAGAATTAGAGCATTGGTGAACTCAGTATCGGCTAGAGCCTTCGAAAGACCGAAGACGTCAGTGTTGTAGCCAATCCAAGCGCCCGATTCATCGCGCACTGCAGTATTTATCGAACGCGCCAATATAGCGTGCCTATCGGCAGTGGGAATCAAGTCGAAGGCTTCTTGCTTAAGCGGCATCGTCAGGCTTAGGGCGTCGAGTTCTGTTGTCTGAAGAAAAGCCCCGAGTTCGATATCCGTCACTTGCGCGCGACTGTAATCCCAGTCCAACCCCAGCTGCAGGTACGCCGCAAGGTGAATAAGAGGTGATTTTGAGTGCGCTATTGGTGAGCCAATAACGGCTAAATGCTTACTTTCCAATCCACTCTGGATTCTCTAATAACCAGGCGTTCCAGCGACTTACTGCTTTGAGATGTTCAGCGTAAGTGGTACTGAAAACGGTCTCTCCAGTCTTCAAATTCACCGCTACAAAGTAAAACCAAGGCCCAGCTGCTGGGTGCAACGCGGCCTTAATTGCAAGCGAACCGGGTGCTCCAATTGGTCCGATGGGTAGGCCAGGGTAAAGGTATGTGTTGTAAGGGTTCTTTGTTGCTCTTTGGGCTGCGGTGTTGGTGAATGAGCTTCCGCCCGTGAAATAGCTGATCGTCGCACAGGACTGCAGTGGCATACCAGCGTCAAGCCGGTTCTGGAATACGCGGGCCACTTTATAGAAATCGGCAGTAGCACGTGCTTCACGTTGCACTACAGACGCGAGTGTCAGTACGTGGTGGCGATCCGCTGCCGAGACCCCGAATTTATCGAGTTCTGTGTTCATGCGTTCGACCATCGAAAGAATGATGTCCCTTGCACTGCTGTTTGGGGCAATGTCGTAGGTGGCCGGGAACAGATAGCCGTCCATGTTGGGTAAGCCAGCAGGCAGCCCGTATTTTGTCGGGTCGGCGACTGCGGCTTCAAAGTCAGACAAAGGTATTTTCGTCGAGTCGCTAAGGGTCTGCAAAACCTGCGTCAGTCGCAAGCCTTCGCGAATAGTCACGCGCTTGACTTGCCTGGACGATGGGTCAGCAATGAGTTCAAGCGCTTTATCAACGCTCATGCGTAGATGCAGAGTGAATGTACCTGGCACGAATGTTGGGTTTAGCGCCAAAACCCTCTTGTAGGTGTAAGAAAAGTCTTTGGTGACACCTAGTTTCGCTAGGTTACGAGCGACCGTTTCTCCGGAATCGCCCGAGTTGATAACCAGGCTCGCACTGCCGGTACCAGACCCTTGGTAGTCAGCGCCGGTGATGCTATCGAAAGCGGTTCGCAATTGGGTGCGAAAGCCGAAGCCGACTACTCCCCCAACAAGTAGCACACCGATCGCCATGAAAGCGTAAAGTTTGCGTTTATTCATCGAACTCCGCGATCTCTTTACCGGGTTTTTGACCCGTTGCTTTCTCGAATGCGATTGCACTCTCCAAAATTAGGCTAGCAGCAGCAGCATCTATAAGGCTGCGAGATTGCTTAGAGTTTCGCCCAGAAGAATGTAATTGGCTTTGTGCCGCCCGAGTTGAAAGTCTTTCGTCAATCAACCTGACTGCAACGTCGGTGATCTTAGCGAGTTCGCGGGCTAGCTCAAGCGCGTCGACCGTTGACTTAGTAAAGTCCCCCGCAAGGTTGAGGGGCAGGCCGACATAAACCTCAATTGCGTCTTGTTCGCTGATTAAGGCAGTCAGGGCAGCACACAAGTCATCGTTGCAAGGCAGCGTCGCCAGCGGAGAACTAAGTATGGCGTCGACAGTAGAAACAGCAACGCCGACCCTGACGGCGCCATAGTCGATCGCTATGCGACGACCTAAGCGCATCTAGAGGATTGCCTTGCGAATAGCTTCAATGGCTTCGTGGAGCTTGCTTGCGTCAACGCCACCGCCTTGGGCAACATCGTCCTTGCCTCCGCCTCCGCCACCGAGAATCTGCGAAGCGAGCTTGACGAGGGCACCGGCCTTGATTCCGCGACCCTGTGCTGTCTCACCGACAGCGATAACTACTGCTGGTTTATTTGCGACTAATGCAGAAGCAACACAAACAGCGTTGGATCCCAAGGCTTTCTGAAGCGATGAGGCTAGAGAGCGAAGGTCGTCTGAAGAATCCAACGAGCCGAGCGCTGCGTGCGTGAACCGAGCCCCAGCAACATCTTCTGCCTGCGAAACCCATTCGGGGATTCGTGTTTGCAACGCCTGTGAATTCAGAGCCGCCAGCTTAGATTTCGCTGCTTTCAGCTCCTCCAGGCTTGCCTCCAAGCGTGCCTCGAGTTGATCCTTGGGCGATTTCAACGCTTCTGTGAGTCGAGCAACCATGGCACGTTCGGTCGCAAGAGACCTAAAGGCTTCGATTCCAACTAGCGCCTCAAGTCTGCGCGAGCCCGAACCGACTGAAGATTCGCCAGACAGCGCAAGTAGCCCGATTTGCGATGAACGCGAAACGTGTGTTCCACCGCAAAGTTCACGCGACCAAGGGCCGCCGACCTGCACAACTCGAACCTCTTCGTCGTAGGTTTCGCCGAACAGAGCAACCGCGCCCCAGTCCTTTGCCTGTGGCAGGCTCATGAATTGGGCGCTGACAGCTAGGTCGTGGCGAATTGCTTGGTTGGCAACTTCCTCGATTTCGCTCCGGGTTCCAAGCGAAAGTGCCTGGTTCCACGAGAAGTCGAGACGCAGATAGCCCGGCTTGTTGTAAGAACCGCTCTGCAGTGCGTTTGGCCCTAAGACCTCGCGCAGTGCTGCATGTAGGACGTGTGTGCCAGAGTGCGCTTGGCACGCTCCCAGACGCCATTCTGAGTCCACCTTTGTAGAGGCCTTCGAACCTAGCCCGAGTTCACCAGCTCGAACTAGAACCTTGTGAGTCACCAATCCCTTTACCGGTTTTTGAACATCTAGGACTTCTGCTTCGAAGCCGTCACCGATAATCCACCCAGCGTCAGCCTCTTGCCCGCCAGATTCTGCATAGAGGGATGTTGCGTCGAGAAGAATCTCAGCAATCTGGCCCTTACCAATTTTCTCTGCTCGTGCGCCGTCGCGAATCAGACCGATGACTTTTGCTTCGGTCTCTAGCTCTTCGTAGCCGGTGAACTTGGTTAGACCAAGTGCTCTAAATTCGCTATAGACGTTGAGGTCAGTGCCGCCGAGTTTTTTCTCGCGAGCGTCAGCTTTGGCGCGGTCACGTTGTTCCTGCATGAGGCTTGTGAATCCTTCGCGGTCAACCGTTAGGCCAGCTTCTTCAGCCACTTCTAGCGTGAGATCGATTGGGAATCCATAGGTGTCATGTAACAAGAATGCAGAAGCACCGTCAAGGGCCCTAGCACCAGTGGCTTTGACGTTTTCGAGTGCGCTTTCTAGAACAACCGAACCAGAAACAAGGGTGCGAAGAAACGCCTCTTCCTCGGCAATGGCTGTCGCCTTGATTCGCGCGAATTCAGTCTCAAGCTCTGGGTATGACTCCTTCATTGCGTCTTTAGAGGCAGTGAAAAGTTCTGAAAATATTGGCTTTTCAACGCCCAAGAGTCGCATTGCGCGCACGGTTCTTCTAAGAAGACGTCGGAGGACGTAGCCACGGCCGTCGTTGCCTGGAGTGACACCATCGCCAATCAACATGAGTGCTGAGCGCACGTGGTCTGCGACCACGCGCATGCGCACATCGTCGGTTTCGTTTGCGCCATACTGCTTGCCAGAAAGTTTTGCAGATAGATCGAGCACTGGCCGAACCTCATCGATTTCGTAGAGGTTTTCGACGCCTTGCATCAGGAACGCAACACGCTCGAGACCCATGCCGGTATCAATGTTTTTCTTTGGGAGCTCACCAAGAATTGGGTAATCCTCTTTGCCACCACCAGCACCACGCTCGTATTGCATGAAAACTAGGTTCCAAATTTCGATGTAACGGTCTTCGTCGGCCTCTGGGCCACCCTCGATGCCGTATTCAGGCCCACGGTCGTAGTAAATCTCACTGCAGGGGCCTGATGGGCCAGGTTGGCCCGTGGACCAGAAGTTGTCCTTCATTCCACGGCGTTGAATTCTCTCCATCGGGATGTCGGCAACTTCACGCCAAATGTCGATGGACTCGTCATCGTCTTTGTAAACGGTGACCCAGAGAACTTCCGGGTTGAGGCCAAGGCCGCCAGACTCTTGCGAAGAAGTCAGAAATTCCCAAGCGAAGCCAATTGCTTCTCGCTTGAAGTAGTCGCCAAACGAAAAGTTTCCGTTCATCTGAAAGAAGGTGCCGTGGCGGGTGGTCTTACCAACTTCTTCAATGTCCAAGGTTCGAACGCACTTCTGCACGCTGGTAGCGCGGGCGTATGGTGCTGGGACCAATCCGGACATGTAGGGAATGAATGGAACCATTCCGGCAACTGTGAATAGCAGCGATGGATCTTCGCTAATTAGCGAAGCACTCGGAACAACGGTGTGGTTTTTGCTTTCAAAAAAGGCGAGCCAGCGCCGTCTGATTTCGGCGGTCTTCATGGCGCTTAGTTCTTCTTGGTTACAGGCTTCTTGGCAGCCGGGCGCTTGGCCGCAGGCTTGCGCACGGCAGGCTTCTTTGGAGCTGCGCTGATTTCAGCTTCGCGCTCTTTGAAACCTTCGGCGACGGCGTTACCGAACTCTTTGGCGCGGCGGGCGGCGTCGTCAACGACAGCCTGTGCCTTTGGGCTCTCAGAAAGGCGGCGAGCCGCAACAAGTCCGATGGCAATGCCAGAGATCAACCAAAATCCGCGCTTCATGAATTCCTACTTCTTATTTACAAAAAGTGCGCTAAGGCTTTTTGCATAGCCAGCGAACTTAACTAGTGGTGAACCGACACTGGCAGTGAATACAGCAACCAATGAACTGATGTTTTCTGAAACCTCGGCAACATTCTCGGTGATCACGTCGATGCGTGCGAGTTGCTTATTTGTCTCAGTGACTGTGTCGGTGAGCCCGGTGAGTAGTGGAGCGACACCTTCAGAGAGTTCGCGCACAGATGCGCTCGTCTCGTCTAGTAGGCGTCCTAGCTTCACCAGCGGAATAGCTGTGAACAAAATGAACAAAGCAAACGCGCCGGCGGCAATAATTGCCGCTATTTCTCCACCACTCATCGGGTCTCCTAACGACTAGCGGGCTGCGTAGTACTCAACAACCAGCTGAACCTCACAAGTAACCGGAACCTCGGCGCGCTTTGGGCGACGGGTAAGGGTTGCCTGCAGGCGGTCTAGCTGAACTTCGAGGTAACCAGGTACAGGTGGTAGAACATCAACGTGACCGCCAGCTGCTGCAACCTGGAAAGGCTCAGTCTTCTCTGACTTCTCGTGTACGTGGATGGTCTGGCCTGGCTTTACGCGGAACGATGGGCGGTCAACGCGCTCACCGTTTACGAGGATGTGACGGTGAACAACCATCTGGCGAGCCTGAGCGATCGTGCGGGCGAAACCAGCGCGAAGGACTAGTGCGTCGAGGCGCATTTCTAGTAGCTCAACCAAGTTTTCACCGGTTAGGCCCTCTGTGCGCTTTGCTTCAGCAAAGGTGTTACGAAGCTGTGCTTCGCGAATACCGTACTGGGCGCGTAGGCGCTGCTTCTCGCGTAGACGGACCGCGAAGTCGCTGTCTGCCTTGCGCTTGGTGCGGCCGTGCTGGCCTGGTGCGTATGGACGCTTCTCGAGGTACTTGGCTGCCTTCGGGGTTAGTGCAATTCCTAGGGCGCGAGACAAACGAGTCTTGCTACGGGTACGTGATGTCTTAGACACGTGATCCTTTCGGGGATAGTTTCTTTAGCTGACAAATCGGCGTAGAGGACAACCGATTCTTAGTGCCGTGGACGCCTTGCTAAGGGGTGTCGCTCGAATTGGACTCCGCAGCCTAGGAACCCAAAAAGATGGCTACCCGTCTACTCTACCGAATAGTGCTATTTTTCGCCACGAATTAGGGATTTAAGAATTTGCCATAGGGCGGCTCGTTCTCGCTCGGCTCCGAGAGGCTTTGGTTTGTAGTAGGACTTCTTTGCAGCCTTAGTCGGTAGGTATTCCTGCTCCAAAATGCCCCTTGCATCGTCGTGGGGGTACTTGTAGCCGACGCCTTTCGCGCTTCTTAGATGCTTGGGTATCGGCGGTGTAAGACCATTTTTAACGTCTTCGATGGCAGCGTTGATTGCTAGGTAAGCAGAATTTGATTTTGGAGAAGTCGCCAAATAGATAGTTACCTCGGCAAGTGGAATTCTCCCTTCAGGCATGCCTATGAACGCGACCGCGTCGGCGGCGGCGGTTGCAATCCCTAAGGCAGCCGGGTCGGCTAGACCAATATCTTCGGCCGCGAGTATCACAAGGCGGCGAGCAATGAATCGCGGGTCTTCGCCGGCATCAATCATTCGAGCAAGGTAGTGAATCGCAGCATCGGCATCCGACCCGCGAACCGACTTAATGAATGCCGAGATGACGTCGTAATGCATGTCGCCGGCTCGATCGTAGCGAGCGGGAGCGCCATTGAGAGCTGCGCCGACATCCTCCGGCGTTATAGCGGTTGGCAGCACTTGGGTTCGGTTTTGACTAGCAAATGCTGCGGCTTCAAGCGTGGTGAGTGCTCTTCTCGCGTCGCCAGAAGCAAGTCGGACGATTTGACTGAGCGCTTCGGCCTCGATGGTTACTCCCCCAGCAAGCCCACGAGGGTCGTCAATCGCTTTGTCTAGTAAGTCGCTTATGTCTTCGTCTGCAAGGGGTTCGAGAGGCACAGTGATTGCCCTTGAGAGAAGAGGTGCAATGATCGAGAAAGAGGGGTTCTCTGTCGTCGCTGCGACGAGAGTAATCCACCCTGCCTCAACAGCGGGTAGCAGTGAGTCCTGTTGCGATTTTGAGAATCTGTGAATTTCGTCAAGAAAAAGACAGGTTGATTTGCCATAAAGATCTGAGTCATCCCTGGCTTTGTCTATGACAGCTCGGACCTCTTTGACGCCTGCAGATATTGCCGAAAGTTGTTCGAGGCGACGCCCACTTGTGGCGGCAATTACGTGAGCGATTGACGTCTTGCCGGTGCCAGGTGGCCCCCACAAGATCACAGATTGTGCGCCAACCCCGCCCTGCAGAAGCCGATCTAAAGGTGAACCGCTGGCAAGTGCCATTTTTTGCCCGACTATTTCAGACCGGTCGCGCGGTCGCATGCGCGCCGCTAGCGGAGTCGGATTGTTGAGCATGGTTCAAGGCTAAACGCTATTTACCTCTAAAATCGTCAAGGAACAACGGAGGAAGCATGGCAACCAAAAAGTCACCACTTTCGAAGGCGGCGCAACAGCGCGTAAAGACCTACGAAGCTCGCAGTAATGAACAAGAGTCACGCACTGGCGTGAAAAAGCGCGACAACCGCGTTGCCTTCATTGCCGGTATTAGCGCCCTTGCACTCGCACTTGGTTCGCAGCTGGGTTACGCGGCCTTGCACCCGAAGCCGACCAATTCTCCGTTAGCGAGTGCGCCCGCAAGTCAACCGGCAAGCCAAAACCAAGGCCCAGTGCCAAGCAAGGCGCTTGCTGAGAACCGCACATGGTCTGGCAGCATGAAATTGAACGGCGCCGCAATGAACTTCGAACTCGATGGAAAGAAGGCTCCTCAAGCCGTTGCGAGTTTTGTTTCGCTTGCAAAGAAGGGCTTCTTTTCTGGAATTACTTGCCACCGACTAACCACATCAGGCCTCTACGTCTTGCAGTGTGGCGACCCTAAGGGTGACGGCACAGGAGGCCCTGGCTACAGCTTCGGCCCGATCGAAAATGCGCCAGCCGACAACGTCTACGGCGAAGGCGTTATAGCCATGGCCCGCCAAGGCAACAACGCATCCTCACAGGGCAGTCAGTTCTTCATCGTCTACAAAAACACCACACTCGGTGCCGACTCTGCGGGTGGCTACACCGTATTTGGCAAGGTGACCGCTGGACTTCCGGTGGTGAAGGCAATCGCAGCTGCCGGCACCAAGGATGGCAAGGGTGACGGAATGCCTAAAAGCACCGTTGTCATCACTGCGGTGAACGTAAAATAAGTTAAAGCCCACGAACATAGGAATCGCCTTGTCTACTTCTTTCGGCCGCGTTGACGCGGACAACAACGTTTTTGTTACCGATGGCGGTGTTGAGCGCAAAGTAGGTCAATACACCGCAGGCGACGCGGCAACTGCATTAGCTTTCTACACGACGCGGTTCGCCGATCTAGAGGCTCAGGTTCGCATTCTGGAACAGCGCGTGAGGTCAGGTGTTGACGCCAAAAACCTGAAGAAGGCATTCGACGCAATCAACACCGAACTAGTTGAGCCGAATGTTGTCGGCGACATTGAGTCACTTCGCAACCGTGTCCTTGCTGTGGCTCCAAAGATCGAAGAGCACGCCGCCGCAAAGGCCGAAGAAAACAAAGAGGCAATTGCTGAGGCAGTTAAGCTCCGAGAGGCCCTTGTAGCAAAGGCCGAGGCTCTTGCCGCAGCCGACCCCGCCAAGACGATTTGGAAGACCGCAACTGCAGAGCTCAACACGCTCTTCGAGGCTTGGCAGTCGAGCCAGAAGACCGGCCCTCGTCTTCCAAAGGCAGAGGCAGACGCGCTTTGGAAGCGCTTCTCTGCTGCGCGCACAAAAGTTGAAGCCGCGAAACGCTCATTCTTTTCGGCGTCTGATGCCGCCGCAAAGGCAGCCAAGGCAACCAAGACAGCTTTAGTCGAAAAGGTCGAAGCGCTCGCATCTAAAGGCGCTGACGCCGTGGTTGACTACCGAAAATTACTAGATGCCTGGAAAGCTGCCGGTCGTTCAAACAGCAAAGTCGATGACGCACTTTGGGCTCGCTTCAAGGCAGCCGGTGACGCAATCTACGCCGCTAAGGGTGAGCAAGTTGCCGTTGTTTCAGCTTCGCAGGCAGAGGCATTCGCCGCCAAGGTTGCCTTGCTCGAAGAATTTAAGGCGATTGATCCAGAAGCAGACCTTACCGGCGCAAAGAAGCTTTTGGCGAGCATTCAGGACCGGTGGGAGAAAGCTGGACGTGTTTCACGAGACCAGTTTGGTGCGACTGAAGACAAGCTAAAGGCTATCGAGGCTCGAGTTCGCAAGGCCGAGGCTGAGCACTGGAAGGCGAATGATCCAGCCGCTAAAGCTCGCAAGGACGACGTCACAATCAAGCTGGAAGAGGCAATTGCAAAGCTTGAAGCAGAGCTTACAACTGCAAGCGCAAAGTCTGACAAGAAGAAGATTGCCGAAATCACCGAATCGATTGCCGCTCGCAAATCTTGGCTTGCAGCTATCGCTAAGTAGTTAGTTGTTGGCGACGCGATATACGTCGTAAACCGCTTCGATTCTTCTGACGGCGTTGAGAAGTCTGTCTAACAGCGCTGCGTCACCCATCTCAAAAACGAATCGACTCAGAGCCACTCGATCTGCACGGGTTGAAACCGATGCAGAAAGAATGTTCACTTGATGCTCGGCCAGTACGCGAGTGACATCAGAAAGTAGCCCAGAGCGGTCCAGCGCCTCGATCTGAATCTGCACCAAGAAGAGCGCGTTCGCTCCCCCGCTCCAGGAAACCTCCATGATGCGCTCGGGTTCAAGTTTGAGAGTTTCGACGTTCTTGCAGTCGACTCTGTGCACGGACACTCCGTTGCCTCTGGTTACAAAGCCGATGATTTCGTCGCCTGGAACCGGAGTGCAGCAGCGCGCAAGCTTAGACATCACCGAGTCATCGCCGCGAACCATGACGCCGCTCGTGTCGGAACGGTTTCGGTTAGCACTACTCGTTCGAGTTGGTAACTGAAAATGATCGTCGGCATCGTCATCGTCTACGAGCCCTACGGTGAGCCGCTCAACTACCGACTGTGCCGAAATGTGCCCCTCACCGACAGCCGCGTAAAGGGCGGATACATCTGGGTATTTGAGATCTGAGGCTAGCTTCGAAACGCTGTCTGCCGACATCAATCGCTGCAGAGGTAAGTTCTGCTTGCGCATGTACTTCGCAATTTGGTCTTTGCCGTGCTCTATTGCCTCGTCGCGGCGTTCTGCTGAGAACCAGGCCTTGATCTTTGCCTTCGCTCGCGGTGAAGCAACGAAATTTACCCAGTCTTTGCTAGGGCCACCCTCAGTGCTTTTCGAGGTGAAGATTTCAACAACGTCCCCAGAGTGCAGCTCTGATTCGAGCGGAACAAGCCTGCCGTTGACCTTTGCACCCATGGTTCGGTGACCAACCTCGGTGTGCACTGCGTAGGCGAAGTCAACCGGAGTGGCACCAGAAGGTAATCCGATCACCTTGCCCTTCGGCGTGAAGACGTAGACCTCTTTGGCTCCGATTTCGAATCTAAGCGAGTCTAAGAACTCCCCTGGATCCTGTGTCTCTGCCTGCCAGTCAGTTAGGTGCTTTAGCCAAGCTAGGTCTTCCTCGGTGTTGGTAGACGCCGTTTGGCCAGCCTGTTCTTTGTACTTCCAGTGCGCGGCAACACCGAATTCGGCTCGTTGGTGCATCTCAACGGTTCTGATTTGAATCTCGACAGGGCGTCCGTTCGGGCCGATAACAGTGGTGTGAAGCGACTGGTATAGGTTGAACTTCGGCATTGCAATGTAATCCTTGAAGCGGCCGGGCACCGGGTTCCAACGTGCGTGAATAGCTCCGAGAATCGCGTAGCAGTCCCTAACGGTAGGCACTAGGACTCTGATGCCAACGAGGTCGTAAATGTCGTCAAATTCGCGGCCACGGACAACCATTTTTTGGTAGATCGAGTAGTACTGCTTTGGACGACCATCAACCTTGCCTTTGACCTTCGCATCTCGCAAGTCTTCTTCGATAGCGTCGATGACGCTGGTGATGAACTCGGCGCGCTTCGGGGTGCGCTGGCGCACAAGGTTGACGATCTCTTCGTAAACCTTTGGGTAAAGAATGGCGAAGGAGAGGTCTTCGAGCTCCCACTTGACCGTATTTATGCCAAGCCTGTGGGCCAACGGAGCATAAATTTCGAGAGTTTCTTGCGCCTTTTTGCGTGCCTTTTCAACTGGCACAAACTGCCAGGTTCGGGCGTTGTGTAGGCGATCACAAAGCTTTATGACGAGGACTCTGATGTCTTTCGACATCGCGACAACCATCTTACGAACTGTTTCCGCCTGGGCGTGATCCCCGTATTTGACCTTGTCGAGTTTGGTGACGCCATCTACAAGCATGGCGATTTCAGCGCCGAAGTCTTTGGTGAGCATCTCGAGGTTATATGCGGTGTCCTCAACCGTGTCGTGAAGAAGTGCAGCCGCAACGGTTATTGGGCCGATACCCAAGTCGGCTAGGATTTTCGCGACCGCAAGCGGGTGCGTAATGTAAGGCTCTCCGCTTTTACGAAGTTGCCCGTCATGCGCCAACTCCGCAGCTGCGAATGCGCGGTCGATAACACTAAGGTCAGCCCTGGGGTGATTGACCTTTACGATTCGCACCAGTTCGGCAACCTCAGTAGCGTAGATTCCGCTCTTCGCGAATAAGCGCGAAATTCCAGAGCGCAGCGCGCTTATCGAACCGGTAGGCGTGCTGTCTGTCATTTTGGCTTATCGAGCTGCGAGAACTTTTTCGGCAGCCTTCTTGTACTTGGCTTCGCGCTCACGCATCTGCGCGTAGGCAGGTGGAGCGATAAAGATTGACGAGTAGGTTCCGACGATGATTCCAACGAACAGAGCTAGAGCAATGTCGCGAAGTGTTCCGGCACCGAGAACGAACGAGCCGATGAAGAGAATGGCAGCAACTGGCAGAACGGCAACAATTGACGTGTTGATCGAGCGCACCAGGGTCTGGTTCACAGCCAGGTTGACACGCTCGGCGAAAGTTGCAGTCTGGCTGAATTCGACCTCGAAAGTGTTTTCGCGAATCTTATCGAAGACAACAACAGTGTCATACAGTGAATAGCCGAGGATGGTCAAAAAGCCGATCACGGCAGCCGGTGTGACTTCGAAACCAGTTATTCCGTAGATACCCGCGGTGATAACCAAGTCGTGAATCAGGGCCATCATGGCGGCCGCTGACATCTTTAGAGTTCTGAAGTATGCCGACATCAACACTGCGGCAAGAACCAAGAACCAAACAAGACCGTTGATTGCCTTGTTAGTAACATCGGCACCCCACGAAGCTCCAATAAAGCTCTTGGTAACCTGCTTGTCAGTCTTTTTGTAGCCCTTGAGAAGTGCGGTATAGATGGCCTTTGAATCGGCGTCCGAGAGCTTTGTGGTTTGAATACGAAGCGTGTTACCGCCGATGGTCGTGATTACCGGATTTTCGCCAGGCAGTACCGATGCAACTGCATCCTTGGCGATCTGAGAATTGGCGTCTGTTTCACCTGGCACACGGTATTCAACGCCACCACGAAACTCGATACCGATGTTGAAGCCGCCCTTTGCGACCGGAATCAAGACCGATAGCGCGATGAACACGGCAGCAATCGAATACCAGATCTTACGTCTGCCAACAAAGTTGAACGAGCGGTCGCCGGAGTAAAGGCTGTTTCCGAAGTCACTAAATCTAGACATTAGTTTGAACCTTCCTGGTTCTTGCGTTCTGCAATTGTCTGGCGCTTGATTGCCTCGTTGGTTGAGCGTTTCGCCTTTGGTGTATTTTCTGGTTCACGGAATTTGCCGCGCCCAATGTAGCCACCTGAAACAAGCGCTTTGCTGTCGAAGCCCGACCACTTGCTGCCACTTAGGAAGAAGCGGTTTGTGCTGATCAGCTGCAGCAGCGGATGGGTGAACATGAATACAACGACGAGGTCGATGAGTGTGGTGATCAAAAGCGTGAAGGCAAAGCCTCGGACGTTACCAACGGTGAGCAAGAACAAGGTCACCGCAGCGAGAAGGCTCACACCGTCAGAAACGATAATGGTCCTGATCGCGCGCTTCCAGCCTGCCTCAACGGCGCCGCCGAGGGCACGACCATCGCGAAGCTCATCACGTACGCGTTCAAAGTAAACGATGAAAGAGTCGACAGTGATACCAATCGCAACGATAAGACCGGCCACACCGGCAAGTGAAAGTCGGTAACCCGAACGCCAGGAGAGGTAGCAAATCACTAGATAGGTGAGAATCGCGGCTACTACCAGCGAACCCATTGTGACAAAAGCCAAAGCGCGGTACTGGAAGACCGAGTAAAGGACGACGAGAATCAAACCGATCAACCCGGCTAGCAGACCAGCGTTCAAGCTAGCTACGCCAAGTGTGGCTGAAACTTTTTCGGTGTTATTGACTTCGAACTGGATCGGAAGCGAGCCGTACTTCAACTGGTTCGCCAACGAAGTGGCCTCAGTTTGTGTGAACGAGCCAGTTATCTGGGCCTGGCCACCAGAAATCACGCCCTGAACAGCAGGCGCTGTGACTACGATTCCATCGAGCGTTACCGCGAATCGGTTGCGTGGATCGGTCAGACCGAAAAGTCGGGTCGTGGTATCTGCGAACTGACCGCTGCCCTTCGACTTGAAGGTAAGGTTGACCATCCATTTGTTCGTGGATACCTGGCCAACAGTCTCAGTGCCAGCTTGGGCGTCACTGATTTCAGTGCCGTCAACTTCAACTGGGCCCAAGATGTACTTCTCGTTTAGACCACGGTTGCAGGTCACCAATGGCTTATTTGCGGCTGGAGTTCCCAAAATCTTAAAGTTTCCATCGCAGACCAGCTTCTCGTAGGCTGCCTGGGTTGCGGCGTCTACAACATTCAGGTCACTCGGGTCGGTTGGTGAGGCACTACTGGTTGCAATTGGAGCGGTGGTTTTACCCTTTTGAGCCACAATCGCGGTGGCGCCAGAGCTTGCTACCAAAACTGGACGGAACGACATCTGCGCACTCTGGCTGATGAGGTTTTCTAGATCGCCCGAAGTGTTTCCCGGCACCGAAACCACGATGGCGCTATCGCCAGATGTCGTGATCTGGGCTTCTGATACGCCGGTTGAGTCGATTCGCTGGCGAATGATTTCGACCGCCTGCTGTAGCTGCTCTGCCGAACCAGTCGAGCCGGCCTGGTAGATCGGCTTCAAGATCATCGATGTGCCGCCCTGAAGGTCGAGGGCTAGTTGAGGGAAAAAGCTTGCCTCTTTAGCGCCCCAGAGGGTCGGTGCGGCACCAATGATGCCAGCTAGAACAGAAATGAGTGCTACGAGCCAGATAAGTTTTTTGCGCGCGCTCTTCTTGAAGGTTGAATCAGCCATTTTGGTCTTCTACTTGTCGGTCTTGGTTGCCTTGACAGCTGCCTTCTTTACGGGCGCCTTCTTGGCAGTGGTTTCTACAACAGGAACGGTTGCGGGTAGAACTCGAAGAATTGCGCCCTTGGCTACAACGAGCGTGGCGGTTCCAGATGACACGGTTACGCGGTCTTCGGCAACCGAAACGATGGTTGCATAGATGCCGCTGGTGAGCATAACGTCGCTGCCAGCAACAACGTTGTTCTGAAGCTCTTGGGCTGCCTTCTTGCGCTTACGGCCGTTGTTCCACATGAGTCCTAGGACAGCGAACATAGCAACGTAAATAATGACGTTCTCCACAAGCAACCTCTTCGATAGAAAAATAGGCGCTGTGCGCGCCTATCTGATTATAGGTCAAGCAGAGTGGGCGCTGCCCCAGGTGCGCCCTTCTTGCTAAGGTGCGCGAAAGCGGCATCCGTTGCCTCGCGACCCCTTGGAGTTCGCAAAATTAACCCGGTTCGAACCAAGAATGGCTCAATCACCGCCTCGATGGTGTCTACCTCTTCTCCGACAGCAACAGCAAGCGTCGAAAGGCCGACGGGGCGCCCAGCGAAACGACCGGTTAGCAGTTCAAGAATGCTTCTGTCCATTCGATCCAGGCCGAGGCTGTCGATTTCATAAAGGGTAAGTGCTTCGTGCGCCGAATCAAGCGTCATTACCTCGTGCCCGTGCACTAGCGCAAAGTCCCGGACTCGCTTCAGTAGGCGGTTTGCGATTCTCGGTGTGCCTCTGCTGCGTTTAGAAATCTCTACTAACGCCGATTCCTCGTAGCTGATTCCTAGCTTTGCCGCAGAACGAGTCAAAACCCCCAGAAGCTCTTCTGCCGAATAGAACTCCATGTGAGCGGTGAAACCGAATCGATCTCTGAGTGGGTTCGGCAACATTCCACTTCTAGTGGTTGCCCCGATCAAAGTAAACGGCTCCAATTCCAAAGGAATCGAATTTGCTCCGACACCTTTACCAACCATTACGTCGACTCTGAAGTCCTCCATCGCGAGGTAGAGCATCTCTTCGGCGGCTCGGCTCATCCGGTGAATCTCATCGATGAATAAGATTTCGCCGGCAACGAGGTTCGTCAGAATTGCGGCCAGGTCTCCGGCGTGTTGAATGGTCGGCCCAGAAGTCAACCTGAGCGGCTTGCCACTTTCGTGCGCGATGATCATCGCAAGAGTCGTCTTGCCTAGCCCCGGCGGGCCTGCCAGAAGAATGTGGTCAGCCGATCGCTCTTGCATTTTGGCCGCCTTGATGAGCATCGAAACCTGCTCACGAACCTTTGGTTGACCTACAAATTCGTCAAGTGATTGTGGGCGAAGGGCTCCTTCAAAGGCTAGATCTGAGCCGGTATCGCTCGGATCTAAAAGTTCGCTCACTTGGCACCACCAGAAAGAATTGCCAAGGCGCTTCGCAACTTTGATTGTTGGTCAGTTCCCTTGGCCTCGCGAAGGGCTCCTGAGGCCGCCGATTCCTTGTAACCAAGGCCGACGAGCGCTGAAAGTAACTCATCATTGGTTGAACCCGTTGTTCCAACTAGTTTGCCTGCCAGCGTCACGGTGATCAACTTTGCAGTCTTTGGGCCTATACCTGAAACTGCCCTAAAAACCGAGTCCTGCTCCCCCGCTACCGCGTTGCGAATCTCAGCTACGCCCACTGCCGAGACGATGCCAAGCGCCGATTTTGGACCTACGCCGGTTACCGAACGTAAGAGGTCGAACATTTCAAGCTCTTCAATGGTTTGGAACCCGAAAATCGTGTGGGCGTCTTCGCGAACGATGTACGACGTTTGCAGCTGCAATTCGTCGCCAACCGATAATCCAGCGCTCAGTGCGGGTGACACACTAACCAAATAGCCAACCCCTGCAACATCCAAGACGACGCCACCCAAGTGGGTTCGAATTACGGTACCGCGAAGAGAAGCAATCACCTGTAAAGGCTAACTAACCTTTGGTTTTTGCTTTAGAGGCGCGCTCTGCCGCTATCCAGGCAGCCTGCGCTTTGGTGGGCCCCGATGTATTCGCGCTACTAGTAACACCTCGCCAAGAATGTGTGATGGCAATGGCGAGGGCGTCTGCTGAGTCGGCTGGTTTTGGAACCGCGTCTAGTTTCAAGAGCCTTCGAACGGCTTCGCCAATTTGCGCCTTGGCGGCGCGACCTGAACCGGTAACAGCCGCTTTAACTTCGCTTGGAGTGTGCATGTGAACCGGAATGCCATGTTTGTGAGCAAGGTATAGCACGCAACCAGAAATCTGAGCTACGCCCATTACAGAGCGCAGGTTTGCCTGTGCGAACACGCGCTCAATGGCGATGACACTCGGCCGGTACTTGATTATTAGCTCCTCAACGGAGGCCGCAATTAGACCAATGCGTTCTTCCAAAGTGAGTTCTATAGGTGCGCGATAGGTGTCAACGAAGACGAAGTCAATTTTTCGGCCAGGCAACTCACGAATGATGCCGACCCCGCAGCGCGTCAAACCAGGGTCTACGCCCATGATCAGACGCCCAGACACTAGTCGTTTTCTAGCTCGGCAAGGACCTCTGGCGATAGGTCGAAGTTTGCGTACACGTTTTGAACGTCATCACAGTCTTCGAGTGCGTCAACGAGCTTGATCACCTTGCGAGCCGTTTCGGCGTCAACCTGAACCATCATCGATGGCACGAATTCTGCGTCGGCCGACTCGTAATCGATGCCAGCGGCCTGTAGAGCGGTGCGAACAGCCACCATGTCTGAAGGATCGGTGGTGATCATAAACTGGTCGCCACGGTCTTCAACATCTTCGATGCCGGCATCTAGAGCTGCATCGAGCACGGCGTCTTCGGTAACGGTCTCGCCCTTCTCAACCAATACCTGGCCCTTGCGAGCGAAGAGGTAGGCAACGCTACCAGGGTCTGCCATTGTGCCGTTGTTGCGGGTAACCGCAACGCGAACCTCGGCTGCTGCACGGTTTTTGTTGTCGGTAAGGCACTCGATGAGCAGAGCGATACCGTTTGGTCCGTAGCCTTCGTACATGATCGTCGAGTAGACAACTGCGTCTTCGCCAACTCCAGCACCACGCTTGATCGCGCGATCAATGTTGTCGCTTGGGAGCGAAGACTTGCGGCCTTTTTGCACTGCATCGTAAAGAGTCGGGTTGCCCTCGATGTCTGGGCCGCCTAGGCGTGCAGCAACTTCGATGTTCTTGATTAGCTTTGCGAAAAGCTTTGCGCGACGGCCATCGATAACAGCCTTTTTGTGCTTGGTAGTCGCCCATTTGGAGTGGCCGGACATGATTCTCCTACGAGTAGAACGGTGTTACTGAAAAGTCTATTTTACGAACTCACGCATGAAGAGTTCATGCACACTGTCGTCGCCAGTTACTTCGGGGTGAAATGAAATACCGAGGATGTTGCCTTGCGACACTGCCACAACGCGTCCGTCTTCGAGTGTCGAACGGACGTCGGCTCCGCGAACCTCCGTGATGATTGGCGCCCTGATGAAAGCCGCCTTGACTGGGTGCCCGATTCCGACAAATTGAAGTTCCGCCTCGAAGGAGTCCGACTGGTTGCCGAACGCGTTACGTGAAACGGTGACGTCAAGCCCCCCGAACGTTTCTTGGCCGTCGATGCCGCCCAGAATGTCGTCGGCAAGCATTATGAGGCCGGCGCAGGTGCCAAATGTTGGTAGCCCTGCCTTCACGGCATCGCGAATTGGATCAAAGATGTTGAAGATTCTGGCTAGCTTGCCGATGGTTGTCGACTCGCCGCCGGGAATAACGAGGCCAGATACATTAGCTAGTTCGGCGGCAGTCCGCACACCAGTGGCTGCTACCCCGAGACGTTCAAAAGCCTGCAGGTGCTCTCTGAAATCGCCCTGAAGCGAGAGGACACCAACCGGAAGCGACATTTACCAGCCGCGGTCGGCCAGGCGGTGCGGTGCAGGAATGTCTGAAACGTTGATTCCAACCATCGCTTCACCAAGCCCACGGCTAACCTCGGCCAGAACGGCTGGGTCGTTGTAAAAGGTCGTCGCCTTAACGATTGCCTTGGCACGCTCGATCGGGTTACCAGACTTGAAAATGCCCGAACCAACGAACACGCCATCTGCACCTAGCTGCATCATCATGGCTGCATCGGCCGGAGTGGCTACGCCACCAGCCGTGAACATAACCACTGGAAGCTTGCCGGTTCTGGCAACTTCGCGAACAAGTTCATAAGGAGCCTGAAGCTCTTTAGCAGCAACGTAAAGCTCATCTTCGTTTTTCGCCGCTAGAGCGCGGATCTCTGCGCCGATTGTGCGGATGTGCTTGGTTGCCTCAGAAACGTCACCGGTGCCAGCCTCGCCCTTCGAGCGAATCATTGCGGCACCCTCGGTGATACGGCGAAGGGCTTCGCCAAGGTTCGTTGCACCACAGACGAAGGGAACCTTGAACTTCCACTTGTCGATGTGATTTACATAGTCGGCCGGAGAAAGCACTTCTGATTCGTCAATGTAGTCGACGCCTAGCTCTTGAATAATCTGAGCCTCCACGAAGTGACCAATGCGAGCCTTCGCCATTACAGGGATCGAAACAGCCTTGATGATGCCGTCGATCATGTCTGGGTCGCTCATGCGGGCAACGCCACCCTGTGCGCGGATGTCGGCAGGAACACGCTCGAGGGCCATTACAGCAACTGCTCCAGCGTCTTCGGCAATCTTCGCCTGGTCAGGGGTAACAACATCCATGATTACGCCACCCTTCAGCATTTCGGCTAGGCCGCGCTTTACTAGTGGGGTACCGGTTTCTGGCTTAACAGATTCGCTCATGCCTCAAGTCTAAACCAGCCGAGGATTGGTTCGAAAACCTACTTGGGCCAGTGTTTGGCCAGTTCGTCGCGAACTTCACCCAAAAGCCTTGGGAGCGCCTTTGTCTTGGCGATGATTGGCAGAAAGTTTGAGTCGTTGTTCCATCTAGGCACAACGTGCTGGTGAAGGTGTGCCGCAATTCCCGCCCCAGCAACGGCGCCTTGGTTCATGCCGATGTTGAATCCGTGGGCACCAGAGACCGACTTAAGCGTGGTCATAGCCTGCTGCGTCAGCAAACCAATTTCTGCAATCTCTTCTTCCGTGGCTTGGTCGTAGGTTGCGATGTGACGGTACGGGCAGACCAGCACATGCCCCGAGTTATATGGGTAAAGATTCAGTAAGACGAAGGCGGTCCGCCCGCGATGCACAATGAGTGCCTTTTCGTCAGACATCCCTGGGCCGGCACAAAAGGGGCAATCTTGCGGTTGCGTGCCTTCTTGGATGTAAACCAGGCGATGAGGCGTCCAAAGGCGTTGAAATTCGTCGGGTACTCCCCCGAGGTCTTCAGCACCTTCAAACTCCACTAAACCTGTTCCTTGCTTTCGATTGCAGCGAGAATTCGCTCAATGGCTTGTTCGAGTGGAACACCGTTCTCTTGAGAACCATCACGGAACCTGAACGAAACCGCTCTATTGTCACGGTCTTCGCCGCCTGCGATGAGCATGAAGGGCACTCGATCTTTGGTGTGGTTTCGAATCTTTTTCTGCATGCGGTCATCAGAAGAGTCAACGGTCACGCGAACCCCCTTCGAGCGCAGAACGTCTGCGACGTCGTAAAGGTATTCGTTGAACTCGTCGGCTACCGGGATGCCGACAACCTGAAGTGGCGCCAACCATGGCGGGAAGTGCCCTGCGTAATGCTCGGTTAGTACGCCAAAGAATCGCTCAATCGAGCCAAACAGGGCTCGGTGAATCATGACCGGGCGCTGGCGTGAGCCGTCAGCGGCGGTGTATTCGAGATCGAAGCGCTCCGGCAGGTTGAAGTCCAGCTGAATCGTCGACATCTGCCATGTGCGGCCGATTGCGTCACGAGCTTGAACAGAAATCTTTGGCCCGTAGAAAGCCGCGCCGCCGGGGTCTGGAACCAGAGTCAAGCCAGATTTGGTAGCTACCGACTCAAGAATTGATGTCGCCTGATCCCAGACGGCCGGGTCGCCAACAAATTTCGGGTTCCCCTCTTCGCGGGTAGAGAGTTCTAGGTAGAAGTCATCCAAACCGTAGTCTCGAAGCAGTCCGAGAACAAAATTCAAAACGTTGGTTAGTTCGGACTCCATTGTCTCTGGAGTCACGAAAAGGTGGGCGTCGTCTTGGGTAAACCCGCGCGCGCGGGTCAGCCCGTGCACTACACCTGACTTCTCGTAACGGTAAACCGTTCCGAACTCGAACATACGCAGCGGTAGGTCTCGATAAGAACGGCCCTGTGACTTGAAAATCAGGATGTGGAACGGGCAGTTCATTGGCTTTAGGTAGTAATCCTGGCCCTGCTTACGAACGACACCATTCTCATCGCGCTCTTCGTCAAGCTGCAACGGCGGGTACATTCCCTCTGCATACCAAGAAAGATGCCCCGAAATCTCAAAGAGGTTTGACTTGGTGACGTGCGGTGAATACACGAAGTCGTAACCAGATTCCTCATGTCGCTTGCGGCTGTAATCCTCCATGACCTTGCGGATCATGCCACCCTTTGGGTGGAACACGGCCAAACCCGAACCAATCTCTTCCGGGAACGAGAACAGATCGAGTTCTGCACCCAGTCGACGGTGGTCACGCTTTGCAGCCTCTTCGAGACGCCCTACGTGGGCGCGAAGTTCGTCCTTAGTCGGCCACGCTGTTCCATAAACGCGCTGTAGCTGCTTGTTTTGCTCAGAACCCCGCCAGTAGGCAGCAGCCGAACGCATTAGCGAGAAGGCTCCACCAATCATTCGGGTATTTGGTAGGTGTGGTCCGCGGCAAAGGTCGAACCACACGGTTTCGCCGCTAGCCGGGTCTACATTGTCGTAGATGGTCAGCTCGCCAGCCCCGACTTCGGCAGCGCCATCGCCAAGCTCAGACCCTTTTAGACCAATCAATTCGAGCTTGTATGGCTCGTTTGATAGTTCTTTCGCAGCATCTGCTTCATTGGTTACCCGTCGCATGAAACGCTGCCCGGAGCGAATAATGCGCTCCATCTCTTTTTCGAGAGACTTTAGGTCTTCTGGAGTGAACGGCTCTTCTACGTCAAAGTCGTAATAAAAGCCATCTTTGATCGGAGGGCCGATGCCTAGCTTCGCTTCTGGGTTGATGTTCTGCACTGCCTGCGCCAGCACGTGAGCGGTTGAATGTCTAAGTATGTTGAGACCATCTTCAGATGAAATCTCGACACCTTCGATTTCATCGCCCTCTAGCACCTTGTAGGCGAGATCTTTGAGCGCGCCATTGACGCGTTGAGCAACGATTGTTTTCGAGGTGAATAATCCGAATCCATCGGTTCCAGCATCAACAGCCACAGAGACACCGTCAACGGTGATTTTCAAATTGCTCATTCGCCTATTCTAGCCAGCCAACTTAGGCGTGCCTTGGTGCGCGGTGAAGCCTTTTTGAGGTTTAGTTGCTTAATGAGCAAAAAACCGAAAACAGAGCACGAAGTTGAGTCTGCAATCATTGCGACCGAGGAGTTCAAGAAGAACACCATGGCCGCAAAACTCAACTGGTTGCGCGCTGGTGTCCTTGGTGCCAATGATGGCATCATGTCGACTTCGGGTCTAATTCTCGGTGTCGCTGGAGCGACCACAGAAAGAACGCAGATCCTAATCGCTGGCGTAGCCGCCGTTGTCGCTGGTTCAATCTCGATGGCGGGTGGCGAATACACCTCCGTTAGCGCCCAGAAAGACTCGGAGAAAGCCGCTCTGGCCGTGGAGCGTAAAGAGCTGAAAGACAACCCTGAAGGTGAACTTCGCGAGCTTGCTTGGTTCTACGAGCAAAAGGGCATGAGCCCAGCACTGGCCAAACAAGTGGCACAGGAACTCACCGAAAAAGACGCGCTAAAGGCACACGCTGAAGCCGAACTCGGCATCGACTCAGATCATCATGTCAGCCCAGGCCAGGCAGCGCTCTCAAGCTTTGTCGCTTTCGCTGCGGGTGGAATGCTCCCACTTTTTGCGGCGATGGGCGACGCCCACCTGCGTATCTATCTCATTATCGGCTCGGTTGTTGCCGCGCTGACTCTGACCGGCTACGTTGGCGCGAAAATTGGTGGCGCGAAGCCGGCACGCGGGATCGTAAGAAACCTCGCTGTGTCACTTCTCACCATGGGTGTCACCTACGTGGTCGGCCACATTTTTGGAACGTCGATCGCCTGACAGCGTTAGAAAAGCAAAAAGCCCTCGGTTTCCCGGGGGCTTTTTTTTGGTGGTCGATACTGGGATCGAACCAGTGACCCCTTCCATGTCAAGGAAGTGCGCTACCGCTGCGCCAATCGACCATTTGTTAGGAAACCTAACGAGGTAATACTAAACGATTTTTGACTACTAAGTGAGGTCGAGACGGGATTTGAACCCGTGGTTTTACAGCTTTGCAGGCTGTCGCTTTGGGCCGCTCAGCCACTCGACCATAAGGTAAGACCGAGGGCCCTACTTTGAGCGGATGACGAGATTCGAACTCGCGACCCTCACCTTGGCAAGGTGATGCTCTACCAACTGAGCCACATCCGCGTTGCATTCTTTCGAGTGCTTGAAAAGACTAACCGAAAAGTTGGCAAAAAGGCAAACCCATTAGGGCGTGTTTGCGATGTGGTCTAATTGGGTTCATGAATATGGGCCCGTCAGGCAAGTCATCCTGGTTAGAAATAGGAATCGCAGCCTTCTTTGTTGTGCTGGTTTTCGGTGTGTTCATTTTCGCCTTTTCAGCCCCGATTGTGAGCTACTTCGTAACCCACAAAGAGCGCTGGGCCGATTACAGCAAGAAGCAAAGAGTCAAGATCCTGACAAATACGGGCCTCGTCGTCGTGATCGGTGCCATATTGATTTGGCTTATGACAGATCCGTTCGCAAAACGCTAATTGCGCCAACTCCAGCGTGGGTCGCTCTGCGAATAGGCCACCTCGCCGTGTTGGATTGCATCTACACCTGCAATTTCATCGGTGCTAGAAACTCTGAAGCCCATAGTTTTTTGGATTGCTTGGGCAATCAACCAACTTGCAGTGAAGGCGAACGAACCAACCACAACCACTCCTATCGCCTGCTTGCCGAGTTGTGAGGGGTTACCAGTCAAAAGCCAGCCGACTGACGTTAAGCCGACATTGCCGACTAAGCCAATGAAAAGTGTTCCGATAATGCCGGCCACTAAGTGAATGCCGACGACGTCGAGCGAATCATCGAAACCGAGGACGTACTTCAGCTCAATTGCCAAGGCGCAAACTATGCCGACGATGGCTCCTAAAACAACAGACCAACCAGGGGTGAGGAACCCGCAGGCTGGAGTAATGGCAACCATTCCGGCAACGGCGCCGGATCCTGCGCCAACTGCAGTTGGTTTTCCGTGTTGAAGACGCTCGAGTGCGGCCCAAGAGATAAGCCCACCGACTCCGGCGGCCAGTGTGTTTATGAAGGCAAGCGAGGCTGTTCCATCTGCGTGAAGCTCTGAGCCTGCGTTGAATCCGAACCAACCGAACCAGAGGATTCCAACTCCTATGAGTGTTAGCGGCACATTGTGCGGCGCGTGCATACCTTTGGTAAAGCCAAAACGCTTGCCAACCACGAGAGCTAAAGCCAGGGCGCTTGCGCCACTCGCGATTTCAACAACCGTGCCACCAGCGAAGTCTAGGAGCCCTACGCTCTTGACCAGCCAGCCGCCGTCAACGATTTTGCCGTCGGTGTTTAGTTTGAAATTGAAGACCCAACCGGCAACCGGGAAGTAAACGATAGTAGCCCAGAGGCCTGCGAAAACCATCCATGCGCCAAATTTGGCACGGTCGGCAATCGCGCCCGAAATCAGGGCCACAGTGATGATCGAAAATGTCGCTTGAAACCCCGAAAACGCCAATGAACTTCCGTCATTTGATGTCAATGTTTCGTGAATCAGCCTTGTCAAGCCAATGTTCGACCAGTCGATGCCGAAGACGCCATCAATGCCGAAATAGTCTCCCGAGCCCGCGCCCGAAAACGACATCGCGAAGCCGTAGACAACCCAGAGCACTCCAACAATCGCAATTGAGCCGAAACTCATCATCATCATGCTGACCACGCTCGAGGCGCGAACGAGCCCACCGTAGAAAAAAGCCAGTCCAGGTGTCATGAATAGCACCATCGCCGAGCAGATAATCAGAAAAAACGTGTCATTGCCGTGCATTTTGTCTCCCTTTCGCGCCGAAAGGAGGAGCCTATGAAAGGCCCCTCCAGACGGGTACTTCTAATACTTTTTAGCCGCGATCTGCGCCGAAGGCATATGCCTCTTCACCGTGAACGACGGTGTCGATGCCTGCAATTTCATCTTCAGCCTTCACACGGAACCCAATTGTCTTCTCGATGATGAAGCCAATGACAAGTGCGAGAACGAATGAGTAAGCCAAGACAGCTCCAGCACCCAAGGCCTGCTTGCCCAGCTGGTCGAACTTGCCGCTGTCGATGAGACCGATGCCGCGGCCAAATACTCCGATGAATAAGGTGCCGAAGATTCCACCTACGAGGTGAATGCCAACAACATCGAGCGAGTCGTCGAAGCCAAGTGCGAACTTGAGATCAATCGCTAGCGCACAAAGCGCTCCCGCCAAAAGACCTAGTAGTAGGCCCCATCCAGGGTCGAGAATGTCACAAGCCGGAGTGATGGCTACTAGGCCGGCAATTGCACCCGAACCAGCCCCGATCGATGTTGCCTTGCCGTGGCGGATCTTCTCAACGATGATCCAGCCGAGCATTGCTGCTGCCGGTGCCGAAAGAGTGTTGATGAATGCGATTGCCGAAAGACCGTTAGCAGCCAGAGCTGAACCGGCATTGAAACCGAACCATCCGAACCAAAGCAATGCAACACCAAGGAGTGTTAGCGGAACGTTGTGCGGCTGAGTGATGCCCTTACTGAAGCCGAAACGCTTACCGAGAATGATTGCCAGAGCCAACCCGGCAGCTCCCGCGTTGATGTGAACAGCCGTACCGCCGGCAAAGTCGTGGACGCCCATTTGGACCAACCAACCGCCAAACTTTCCGGTGCCGTCAGAACCGAAGTTGAAGACCCAGTTAGCCACTGGGAAGTAGACGACAGTTGCCCAAATGCCGGCGAATACCATCCAGGCACCAAATTTGGCGCGGTCTGCGATAGCACCCGAAATGAGCGCAACCGTGATGATTGCGAATGTCGCCTGAAACGCAACAAAAGCCATTTCTGGGTAGTTTCCAGTCTGCGTTGTGGCCAGCGCGGAGGTAACCTGCTTTGTTAGACCAACCGAAGCTGGGTCAAAGCCGAACCAGCCCGGGATGCCAATGAAGGTCTTACTGTCGCTGCTCGCGAAGGACTCTGCGTATCCATATAGAACCCAAAGAACCCCAATGAGACCCAGTGAACCGAAACTGAGCATCATCATGCTAACTACGCTCTTGGCCTTGACCATGCCGCCGTAGAAAAAAGCGAGTCCGGGGGTCATAAGTAATACGAGTGCCGCTGCGATGAGGACGTATGCGGTGTTTCCTTGATCCATTTGTTTGCCTCTTTCAATCGAAAACAAATGCGCACATCTTCGGGCACGATTCAAGTAAATAAAAACTATGTTTCCGAATGGCGCTCGAAATGTTTCGTGTTTGTAAATCCTCGAGTGCGAGGATTACCTAATGCAAAGAATGACCGAAGCCAAAGCCGCAGCGTTTCTGCTGCTTGCCTTGATACCTGTGGGTATTGGGCTTGGCGCGTTCACACATTGGCATTTTTTCGTCGAAACCAGCGACTGGTTCGCTAACTTCATACTCCCCCTGTTCTTCTTTGTCGTTGGTGCGGAGCTCCGCGCCGAATTCACATCTGGCTACTTCAGGGTCAAACGGAACCTGGTTGCACCTTCTGTCGCTGCCGCGCTTGGTGTGGCTACCCCTGCACTCCTCTATGCAAGCGTTGCTGGGACCAAGGGTGGCGGTTGGTCTGTGCCGACAGCAACCGACATCACCCTTGGGCTGGCAGTTCTTACCTTCGCCCGACCCGCTATCAGTGCCGTCCTAAGGCCAAGATTCCTTGCGTTGGCAACAATCGATGATGTATTAGCACTGGTGATTCTGGGTTTGGTGTTCAGCAAAGCAATCCAACTGTTGCCATTAGCCCTAATGGCTACAGCCTTAATCGCCGTCTTCGCTGCACAGAGGGCGCTAGGAGGGTTGCGCTACCTTGCAATTCCACTTGGAATGATGGCGGTATATATTGGCTGGATTGCCGGAATTCAGACTTCGCTTGTTGGTGTCGCACTCGGCATGATTTTCGTGCCGCGAGGGAACCTGCTCGTTATCGAACGAGCAAATTCTTGGGTCGTCTTGCCGATCTTCACTCTCTTGGTGAGCGCTAGTTCGGGAATCGGTTTGAGCGCCGGCGTGTACTTGCCAGTGCTACTGGCCGTCCTCTGGAGGCCGTTTGGGAAATTCCTTGGAATCAGCATTGGCGGCGCAATTTCTGCCAAATTGACTTCAGGTAAAGCGGACTTCAGATCCTGGTCTTTGATCGGCCTACTCGGAGGCATTGGGTTCACCGTTTCGCTTCTTCTGGCCAGCCTTGCTTTCGCGGGTGATCCCTCTGGCTATGTAGCCGCGGTAATCGGAACAATTTCGGCTGCAGTGTTCTGCGCCCTAGCGTTTTTGGTCATTACGCGAGTTATCACTCGACGAGGGCGCCGAGACGAGAAATCGCTCTGAGATATTTCTTCTTATAGCCGCTCTCAATGAATTCGATCGGGAAGATATCGGTGAGCGGAGTGCCACTGGAGCGTAAAGAAATCTGAAGTTCGTAGGCTCGGTCGACGAAGGCGACGAACCTTAGGCCGGCGTTCTGGTCAGTCAATTTATGGCTGCCGGTGAATGCGCACCGTTCGAGCCCGGAGAGCAGTTTCGCGTAAAGCGAAGGGTGAATGCTGGCTAGCTTTGCCAAAACCTCTTCGAAATCGTCAACGGTTCCGTTCTGGCCAACCCACTCACGCAATTCGGCTTCGGTGAAAGAACGATGGATGTCATCGAAAGACCGATGCCGGTAATCTTCACCATCGACTCGTAGCATTTGGAACTGGCGCCCTATGCCAAGTATTTCTCTTTGAAAATCAGCAGCCGCAAACCTACCTTCACCGAGGGCGTTTGGTGGTGTGTTCGAAGTCACCGCAAAGCGAACACCACTGGCTGCCAGTTCGTTTATCAAGCGCGACATGAGCATTGTGTTGCCTGGATCGTCTAGCTCAAATTCATCAATCGCGACAAACTGATACGACTTCAGCTCCTTTAGAGCGTTCGCAAATCCCAATGCTCCGATGAGTGCCGTGTATGCGACAAAACTCCCGAAGGTTTTTCTCTTTGCTTTGAACGCGTAATAGGTTGCAGCAAGTAGATGGGTTTTTCCAACACCAAAACCGCCATCAAGATAAACCCCAGGTAGTTTTCCGGCTTTGCCATTTTTCGCGAAAGACTCGAGAACCCTCTTGGCCTCCGCTTGAGATTGAAATTCATTGCTTGCGATGTAGTTTTCAAAGCTGGAATTGGCAAATTCACGAGGTGGCAAGAGCTCGGCAAACAATTCGCTCGGCTTGGCTATTGGGTGCCGCACGAGCAAACTTTTTGTATTGCCTTGAGTTGCCAATTATTACCTTCGAAGTGTTCGTGGGCCTTAACCTTGTATCTATAGCCTAAATCCACAACGGAGTTGAAAATAATGCCTACCGGCTTTGATACTGACCAGAAAATTAACGAGTACGCACACCCAGAAGTCCTTGTGACCACAGCCTGGGTTGCGGCCAATCTGAGCACTCCAAATGTTGTGATCGTTGAATCCGACGAGGACCTACTGCTTTACCAAACCGGTCACATCCCAGGCGCAGTGCGAATCGATTGGCATACCGACCTAAACGACCCCGTGCGACGCGACTATTTGAGCGATGAGGCCTTCGCAAAACTGCTTTCGAGCCGAGGCATTTCGCGTGACACCACCGTGATTCTGTACGGTGACAAGAGCAACTGGTGGGCCTCCTATACGCTTTGGGCCTTCAAACTTTGGGGTCACGCAGACGTGCGCCTAATGGATGGCGGCCGAGACAAATGGGTTTCCGAGGGCAGGGCGCTATCTACAGAAGTTCCACAAATGATTGATGGTGAATACCCAGTAATCAAACGTGACGACAGCATCCTTCGTGCTTTCAGGGACGATGTGTTGGCTCACCTAGGGTCACCACTCATCGACGTGCGGTCACCTCAGGAATACTCTGGTGAAAGAACTCACATGCCCGAATACCCAGAAGAGGGTGCGCTGCGTGCGGGTCACATACCTGGTGCCATCTCTGTTCCTTGGGCCAAGGCAACGAATGAAGATAAGAGTTTCAAATCCCGCGCTGAACTCGAATCGCTTTACCTTGGTGAGAACGGTCTAAGACCCGGCGACGAAGTTATTGTCTACTGCCGTATTGGCGAACGATCAAGCCACTCTTGGTTTGTTTTGCACTACTTGCTTGGTCTGCCGAACATTCGAAACTACGACGGTTCATGGACAGAGTGGGGAAGCCTTGTCGGCGTCCCTATCGTGCAGGGCACCGAACCGGGAACCATTTAGCAGTTATGTCATCCTTGGAAGCCCAGCTCGAAGCCTTGGCGGCCGACTTCGCCGCACTCACGCTGGCGGAGAGGCTAGATCTACTGCTCGAGTTTTCGGAAAGCCTGCCCGAGGTGCCACAAAACCTAGTTGATCACCCCGACCTACTCGAACGAGTTGTCGAGTGCCAATCGCCGGTCTTTTTGCTCGTAGAAGTAGCCGACAACTTGGTTACCATTCACTTCACAGTCCCGCGCGAGGCACCGACTACACGGGGATTTGCGAGCATCTTGCACACGCTACTCAATGGGCGTTCGGTCGAAGAGGTTTTGACTGCTAGCGACGCAATACCCGACTCCTTGTCGCTTTCAGCGGCCGTTTCTCCATTGCGACTTAGAGGCATGCGTGGCATGTTGGCGAGGATCAAGCGTCAGGTAGAAGCAAAACGCTAATGCTCTCGGACGCATATTTGGATGTGCCACCAATCAGAGCCAACTTTGTGCAAGGTGCCAATGGAAGACTTGCAGACGAAGCTGGCTCGAGCAGAGGCATATCCAACCCGACCGACTTGCAAAGACTTTTAGAGCTACGAGTGCTTAGTGACATTCTCGTTACCG
>CANGNZ010000012.1 GCA_947455435.1 Microbacteriaceae bacterium | reverse complement strand
GAGCACGGTTCGCCAGATCGGTTCGGCACTCGGCATTGCTGTTCTCGGAACCTTCTTGTTCAGTATCACCACCTCGAGCGTCGACGCAAACCTCACAAAAGTGAACACCCCGCCGACCGGTTGGTACGTACCGGTCGACCCGGCAAAGCCAATGGGACCAAAGATTTCGGTCACCGACGCAGTGGTTGACTCTGCCGGCGGTGCCATCCCGGGCCTCAAGTTCTTGGGTGCAGAAGCACAGGCTGCCGCGGCCGATGGTTTCACCTCGGGCGTTAGTGGTTCGGCTTGGGCCGCTGCGGGCTTCTTGGCTCTAGGCGCAATCTCGACCCTGGGCCTCGGCTCAATCGCAGAACGCAAAGAGAAGGCTAAAAAGAAGGCCTAAAGGTTCTGTTCAGACCAAACACGAATGGCTTCGCCGATAAAGTCGGCGAGGCCATTCGCCTTTTTGTCGTAAAACTCGGTGAAGCGCGGGTCTTGGCCATACATTTTGCCTAAGCCGATGTATTGCTCGCGGTTCGGCGTCCAGAAAATGCAGATCCATTGGTAGTGAAGTTTTATGAGTTCTTGCACGGCAGGGTCGTCTGAAGTTGCCCCTGCTAAAAAAAGTGCTGCAATTTCGTCACGCACCTGCTCGCCGCGATCCACGGCGGCGGCCTGCTCGACATCGGTCAGCAAACCAAAACGCTTCACCGAGGCGCGGTACTCGTTGGCCCAGCGCGCTTCGGCTTCTTCTGCATAAGGATTGTCAATCACAGAAAGAGCATACCGATGAGGAGTAATGTTTCTCTTTGTGAATAATTCGCTGAAACCAAAAAGACTTCTTCTAGGCAAGCGCCTCTCAACGCAAAAACTTGAGGGTGAACTTCTGCCAAAGGTAATCGCACTACCGATCTTCTCGAGCGACCCGCTCTCGTCGGTGGCATACGGCCCGCAAGAGATGCTGATGATCCTCACCCTCGGCGGTGCGAGCATGCTCGTCTTCGCACCTTGGATTGCCGCAGTTGTTGTGCTTCTTCTTACAGTGATCGTTCTTAGCTACCGCAAGGTTGTAGCGGCTTACCCTTCTGGTGGTGGTGACTACGAGGTTGCCAAGAAGAACATCGGCGAAAAGTCGGCACTAATCGTGGCCTCGGCGCTACTCCTCGACTACGTGATGACCGTTGCGGTATCGATTGCTTCGGGTACCGACAACCTAATCTCGGCCTTCCCAGGCCTAAACCCTTGGCGCGTAGAACTTGCTGTCGGTTTCATCGTGTTCCTTTGTGCGATCAACTTGCGCGGTGTTCGCGAATCGGGTGCCGCCTTCGCAGTACCTACTTATCTGTTCATCGGTTCGGTTCTCACCATGATCGGTGTCGGAATCTACCGAGTCTTCATCATGCACGAATCGCTTCACGCAGTCTCGTCTGAGTACAGCGTTCACGCAATCGAGAACGTGAAAACCGGTGCGCTGGTGTTCATAATGCTGTTGCTTAGATCATTTGCATCTGGTTCGGCTGCCCTGACGGGTGTCGAAGCAATCGCGAACGGTGTGCCAGCATTCCGAGTGCCAAAGATTAAGAACGCGCAGAAGACGATGACCTGGATGGGCATTAGCGCGGTCACAATGATGGTCGGCATCGTCGCCTTCTCTTTGATCACCGGCGTGAAGTACATCGAAAACGCGGGCGAGCAGCTGAGTGGCGCAGACCTAACTAACTTCAACAAGATTCCTCAGCCTTCGGTTATCGCCCAGCTCGGCCAGGCAATCTTCGGCGACGGCTCGATCATGTTCTTCGTGCTGCAGGCAGCGACTGCCGCCGTACTCCTGCTCGCGGCTAACACCGCCTTCAACGGGTTCCCTCTACTTAGCTCAGTGCTTGCGAAAGACAAGTACGCACCAAAGGCACTGATGACGCGAGGTGACCGTCTGGTTTTCTCTAACGGCATGCTATCGCTGACCCTCGCCGCAGTTACGCTCGAGTTGGTTTACAAGGCCGATGTATCGGCTCTGATTCAGCTCTACGTTCTTGGTGTATTCACCTCGTTCACGGTTGGCCAGCTCGGCATGTTGCGCCACTGGAAGCGCGGTAAGGCCGACGGTACGATTACCGCCAAAGAGGCCCTGAGCGGCCGGATCATCAACGGTTTCGGTGCAACGATGACCGCTTCGGTTCTGGTTATCGTGACCCTTACCAAGTTCACTCACGGTGCCTGGCTCGTGTTCATCATCATGCCTGTTCTCTACTGGGTGATGTACAACACCGGGCGTTACTACCGCACCATCGAAGAAGAAATCGCAATCGACGAGCACACCGAGTTCGGCTCGAAGGGTGACTACGCGGTTGTTTTGATGGACAAACTAAACAAGCCACAACTGAAGGCACTCGACTACGCGCTTTCGAGCAAGCACGCTCGAATCGACGCGGTTCACGTGGCTGTCGACCCAGAGCGCGCCGAGGCATTCCAGAAAGAGTGGAAGGAGTTTGGTCTCAAGATTCCGTTGAAGATCATCGACTCCCCTTACCGCGACTTCACCGCGCCGCTAACCGAATACCTAGAAGACCACCGCGCCCGTTACGGTAGCGAGCGCATCGCGGTCTACCTACCTAAGTTGATCGTTGGCCACTGGTGGGAGCACATCTTCCACAACCACCGCGCAAACCGCCTACGCAAGCGTCTGCTCTACATTCGTGGCGTAATGGTGACGCTTGTGCCTTGGAAGCTCGAATCGGCCGAGAAGTTCAACCCATTCGATCGCGTCCCGATGGCAGGTGACGTTCGCCGCGGTGAGGCGGTGCGACCTAAGCTTCGCCGCCACCACGACAGCAGCAAGGCCAAAAACGCCGTCTACCGAATCAAGTCGGATTCAGAAGACAAAAAGTAAATGCCCCAAGCGTTGAAGGTCGCTACCCTCGTGTTCCTCGGTGGAGCATTGGGTAGCGGCCTTCGCTTTTTGGTGGGGCTCGAACTTGACGTTGCCCCAATGCTTTTCGTGGTGAACTCGCTCGGCACGTTGCTGCTCGGCTTTGTAAACGGCAAAACCTGGGCGCCATGGGTTCACCCGTTCTTCGGCACAGGCATCGCTGGCGGCTTCACGACCCTTTCTGGAGTTTCGCTGTTCATCAACGCTCATTTGGCTGCAGAACCTATCTCAACCGCTTTGCCACTGGCACTCATGTTCGCACTGGGTTTTGCCAGCCACTGGCTTGGCATGAAGCTGGCGGGGTTGGTGAGATGAACAACCTGCTCTTGGTCTGCCTGCTCGGGGGTGTCGGTGCGACTCTGCGATATGCCCTAGCCAAGTGGAACGGCACGTTGCCTTGGGGTATCCTGCTTGGCAACACGCTGGCCGCCACAGTCGCCACGGTTGCACTAACCGGGCAAGTGAGCGTCGTTTTGGTTTCTGGGCTGGCCGGTGGCCTCTCAACGTTCAGCACCCTGATTGCTCAGACTTCGGGTCTTTGGGTTGCATCGAAAGCCAAGGCCGTGGCAAATCTCGCGTTAAACCTGGCAATTCCGTCCACAGTTTCGTTCGGGTTCGGGTTGCTGGCGGCAACACTGCTAAAATAACCGCAGGATTTCTTGTTTCCCCAAAATTTGTAAGGGGGCTCGCCATGGGGCGTGGTCGTCAAAAAGCAAAGCACACCAAGGTGGCTCGCGAGCTGAAGTACTTCAGCCCAAACACCGACCTTTCTGCACTCGAAAAAGAGCTTGCAGCTGCGTCAACCTCAACCGATGAGCCCGACTACGAAGACAAGTGGGCCGACCTCTACGAGGACGAAGACGAAACCGAAGACGAAACCGAGGCCGCCGAAGAGCAGGCCGAAGGTTCAGAAAAAGAAGACTAAAGCAGCCCTGCCGCTGAGGCGCGACTAACAAGTTCGGCACGGTTGTGAGCCGTCAACTTCTTTGAGGCATTTTGCAGGTGAAACTTCACCGTGCTTTCGCTAATGAAGATCTCGTGAGCGATTTGCTTGTTTCCCAAGCCCTTGGCAACCAGACGAATCACCTCGAGTTCGCGATCGCTCAGATGCTCGGTCTGCGAGCGCGTTGAGCCCAGACCCTTCGACACCATCGCACCAACCGTGCGGCCGAGAACCGTCTCACCCTGCTGAACGGCCATAACGGCCTTGCCAAGTTCGTCGGCTTTCACCTCGTCTTTGATCAGGTAGCCGGTGGCCCCGCGACGAAGCGATTCGAGAACGATGATCTCGCTCGGTGTGGTTGCCAATATCAAAATCTTGGTTTGCGGGAAGCGCTCGGTAATCTCTTGGCAAAGCTTCAGCCCGGCGGTGGTGTCGTCGCCAAGGTCAAGGTCGATAACTAAGACGTCTGGCCCGTGTTCGTCGACTGCGTCCATAGCGGCGTCGTAGGTGGTGGCCTCAGCCACAACGGCAACGCCAGCATTTCGCTCGAGAATGGCGCGGATTCCCACACGGTTGATCACATTGCGATCGGCAACTACAACGCGGGTGCGAGCCATTGGGGCACGCCGCCCAAGCGGCACATCTGATCTTGCGTCGATGTCCATGTTCGCAGTTTAGAACTTCATGACCATGCCACCTAGCCAAATGGCTAGGTTGTTACCTATCCGTTAGTTTGTGCTTCGGCTAGTAGTGCCCCGTCGGTATGTTTTCGTGTTTCGCGTAGGAGTAGTTTCGCGTTTGTCGCAGTCTCGCAAAGGTGCGAGCCGACGAGAGGAACAGAAATGACCGTTTACGCACAACCAGGTCAAGCCGGCGCTGTCATGGAGTACAAGCCACGCTACGACCACTGGATCGGTGGAGAGTATGTAAAGCCTTCATCTGGTCAATACTTCGAGAACGTCACCCCGGTTACCGGCCGTGTGTTCTGTGAGGTAGCCCGCGGTAACGCCGAAGACGTAGAGAAGGCCCTAGACGCAGCGCACGCAGCGTTCAAGACCTGGCGTCACACCTCCGTTACCGAGCGAGCAAACATTCTGCTAAAGATTGCCGACCGCATGGAGGAGAACCTCGACAAGCTTGCCGTTGCCGAAACCTGGGAGAACGGCAAGCCAGTCCGCGAAACCCTCGCTGCCGACATTCCGCTAGCAATCGACCACTTCCGTTACTTCGCTGGCGCACTACGCGCCCAGGAGGGAACCCTTGGCGAGCTAGACAAAGACACCGTTGCCTACCACTTCCACGAGCCTCTAGGCGTTGTCGCTCAGATCATTCCTTGGAACTTCCCGATCTTGATGGCCGCCTGGAAGCTTGCTCCAGCACTTGCTGCCGGTAACTGCATCGTACTGAAACCTGCCGAGCAGACTCCGGTTTCGATTCACTACTGGATGTCGCTAATCGCCGACCTACTACCTGCGGGTGTTCTAAACATCCTCAACGGTTTTGGTGTCGAGGCAGGTAAGCCGCTGGCTCAGAGCCGCCGCATTGCAAAGGTTGCCTTCACTGGTGAAACCACCACCGGTCGCCTAATCATGCAGTACGCAGCTGACAACATCATCCCTGTAACCCTTGAGCTTGGTGGAAAGTCACCAAACATCTTCTACAGGGACATCGCAGACCACGATGACGCCTTCTACGACAAGTGCCTAGAAGGCTTCAACATGTTCGCCCTAAACCAGGGTGAGGTTTGCACCTCGCCTTCACGTGCGCTCATTGACGCTCCGATCTACGACAAGTTCTTGGCCGACTGCCTCGAGCGCACCGCAAAGATCATTCAGGGCAACCCACTCGACACCGTCACCATGATCGGTGCCCAGGCCTCAACCGAGCAGATGGAGAAGATCCTTTCTTACATCGAGATCGGCAAGCAGGAAGGCGCAAAGCTACTAATCGGTGGCAAGCGCGCAGACCTAGGTGGCGACCTCTCGGGCGGCTTCTACGTTGAGCCAACCGTGTTCGAGGGCAAGAACTCGATGCGTATCTTCCAGGAAGAGATCTTCGGCCCGGTTCTTGCCGTTGCCAAGTTCGACGGCTGGGAAAACTCGATGGAGATCGCAAACGACACCCTCTACGGCCTCGGCTCGGGCGTCTGGACTCGCAACATCAACACCGCATACCGTGCGGGTCGCGAGATTCAGGCCGGACGCGTCTGGACTAACTGCTACCACGCCTACCCAGCACACGCTGCGTTCGGTGGTTACAAGTCGTCTGGTATCGGCCGCGAAACCCACAAGATGATGCTCGACCACTACCAGCAGACCAAGAACCTATTGATCAGCTACAGCGAGAGCAAGCTAGGTTTCTTCTAAGTCGATGAAGAGCCAACGGGGTGGTCGGGTTCGCTCGGCCACCCCAACTCTTTAAGGAGTATTGTGAAAAACATGAGCGTCACCAGAGTCGACTTCACCGAGGCAACCGAGGACATGCTGCGCAAGCTCTACCCGATGCACAAAATGGGCTTCATGTTTCACCAGTCAGGTGGCTGCTGCGACGGTTCAGCGCCCATGTGTTACGAAGCCGGTGAGTTCAGAGTGAGCAGCTCAGACGTAATGCTCGGCGAGCTAATGGTTGGTGGCATCGAACAGCCGATCAAGTTTTATATGTCACTCGAACAGTTCGAGTATTGGAAGCACACGCATCTGACCATAGATTGCATTCCTGGCCGAGGTGCCGGTTTCTCGCTCGAAGCTCCAGAAGGTTTTAGATTTCACACCCGCTCACGACTGTTCACCGACGAAGAGTCGCTGAACATGCCGCCGGTTTACCTTGGCAGCGGTGAACTACTGGCCGTATGAGCCGGTCAGGCGCACAGCGCCACCGTCGGTGCCCTTAGCGCCCTGAACCCAGCCGTCTAGGTTTGAAGGCTGGTCGGTGATCACACCAAGCTTCCAACCGCCAACTGAAGCAGCGATCTCGTCGGCAACGCTCGAACAAACGACTAGCGCTTGGCCAAGGCCGAGGTTCCAGGTGCCCTCAACCGATTCGAGCGAGAAGCCGCCCCAGCCTGAAAGAACCTTAAAGACCTCGTTTGGTGTCCAGGTTGAACGCTCAACCTCTAGAGCTACGCCCTGAGGCAGCACACGGGCCAGGTTGGCAGCGATGCCACCGCCGGTGATGTGGCTCATCGAGTGAATCTTTGAGCCGAGTGGGCCCTCAAGCAGGTTGTTCAGTATGCCCGTGTAGAGGCGAGTTGGCTCAAGAAGAACTTCGCCAAGCGAACGCGAGCCGAACTCGGCAACCGACTTGGTGTAGTCAAGCTTCGAGTCGCTAACAATCTTGCGCACCAGCGAATAGCCGTTTGAGTGCAAGCCGCTTGAAGCCATGCCGATTACGACATCGCCAACCTTGACCTTGTGGGCGCCGAGCAGCTTGCTCGCCTCAACTACGCCGGTAGCAGCGCCGGCAACGTCGTATTCGTCTGGGCCCAGAAGGCCTGGGTGTTCGGCTGTTTCGCCACCGACTAGAGCAACGCCAACCTCTTTGCAGGCGTCTGCGATGCCGCGAACGATGTCGGCAATGCGCTGGGGCACAACTTTGCCGCAGGCGATGTAGTCGGTCATGAACAGGCTCTTTGCGCCAACCACGACGATGTCGTCAACGACCATGCCGACCAAGTCTTGACCAATGGTGTCGTGCTTGTCGATCGCCTGAGCGATTGCAACCTTGGTGCCAACGCCGTCGGTTGAGGTGGCTAGCAGAGGGCGTTCGTAGCTCTTCAAAAAGCTGACGTCCATCATGCCGGCGAAGCCGCCGATGCCGCCAACCACGAGGTCGTTGTGGGTGGCGCCAACCGAGCGCTTCATAAGTTCGACGGCTAGGTCACCAGCCTCGGTGTCGACACCGGCCTTTGCGTAGGCGTTCTCGTTCATGCTTCGGCCTGCTTCACTACCTGGTCGAGTTCTGAGTCAGGGCCAGGGTTGCAGGCGGCAGGGTCTTCGCGCTCGAGCAGGTTCTTGCCGAGACGATCCGCAGTTGGTAGCTCGATCGGGTATTTGCCGGTGAAGCAGGCGGTGCAAAGCTCTGACTCTTTTTGGTCGGTCGAGGCAATCATGCCGTCTTTGCTCAGGTAACCGAGCGAGTCTGCGCCGATCGATTTGCGAACGTCTTCTACGCCAATGCCGGTGGCAATGAGCTCAGCGCGGGTAGCGAAGTCGATGCCATAGAAGCAAGGCCAGGTGATTGGTGGCGAAGAGATGCGAATGTGAATCTCGGCGGCACCTGCCTCGCGAAGCATTGCAACCAGTGCGCGCTGGGTGTTTCCGCGAACGATCGAGTCATCGATGACGATGATTCGTTTGCCGCGGATTACCTCTTTGAGCGGGTTGAGCTTGAGGCGAATACCGCGCTGGCGAATGGTCTGCGAAGGCTGAATGAACGTGCGGCCGACGTAAGCGTTTTTGACTAAGCCGTGACCAAACGGAATGCCAGACTCTTGCGAGTAACCGATGGCTGCCGGGGTGCCAGACTCTGGGGTCGGAATCACTAGGTCGGCTTCGACCGGGTATTCGCGAGCGAGCTGGCGGCCCATCTCGACGCGGGCGTCGTAGACGTTCTTGCCGTTGATTGAAGTGTCTGGGCGAGCGAGGTAAACGTATTCGAAAACGCAACCTGCGCGCTTTACCTCGCCGAAGCGGGTTGAGCGAAGGCCGTTTTCGTCGATGGCAATGAGTTCACCAGGCTCGACTTCGCGAACAAACGAGGCACCGACTATGTCGAGAGCGGCAGTTTCGGAGGCAACAACCCAGCCGCGCTCGAGACGGCCTAGAACTAGCGGGCGAACACCCTGAGGGTCGCGAGCGGCATAAAGGGTGGTTTCGTCCATGAAGACCAGGCAGAACGCGCCTTTGACCTTAGGCAGTAGCTCAAGCGCGGTTGCTTCGAGGGTGTGGTCGAGGTCGCCGGCCATGAGCGCGGTGAGCACCGCAGTGTCGGTGGTGTTACCGCCGGTGATCTCGTTGTTGTCTTGGTCTGGGTAGCGCTCACGCAACATGTCGAGCAGATCTGCTGTGTTGGTGAGGTTTCCGTTGTGAGCGAGAGCTACTGTGCCAGCCGAAGTGCGGCCGAGCGTTGGCTGAGCATTGCGCCACGACGACGAACCCGTGGTCGAGTAACGGTTGTGACCAACTGCGATGTGGCCGATGAGGCTTTCGAGTGCGCTTTCGCTGAACACCTGAGAGACGAGTCCCATGTCTTTGTAAACAAGAATCTTTTTGCCATCGGAGGTGGCGATGCCCGCAGATTCTTGGCCTCGGTGCTGGAGAGAGTAGAGACCAAAGAAGGTCAGCTTGGCGACTTCTTCGCCTGGGGCCCATACGCCGAATACGCCACATTCATCTTGCGGCCCTTTTTCGTCAGGGAGCAAATCGTGATTTAGGAGGCCGTCGCCACGGATCAAAAGGGTAACCCCGTCTTTTGTTGGTGCGGTTTCTCTATAAGTTTAGCGGCTGACTTCGGCCTTTACGACCTTCGATTTTGAACGAAGGACGCGGTCAAGAACGACGGCGACAACCACGCCAACACCGGCACCCAAACCGGCGCAGAAGACGATTAGATAACCGAGGATCGATGCCCCTGACGTTTTGGTTGCGAGCGAGTAAAGAATGATCGCAACAATCAAACCGACAACACTGCCGGCGATCAGAAACGCGAGAAACTTTGGCGCCTTGCGAATGTTGATGTCTTGGGTCTTCTTTTTTGCCATGACTTAATTGAACCTCATCAAAGGCAGCAGTTCTGACAGATCGGCGCGGGTGCCAGAGGCATGCACCCTTCCTGAGTCGACTGCCTCGGCCCAGGTGAGCTCACCAAAAGCCATTGCCAGCCAGGTGTCGGCGTCGAACTCGACAACGTTTGGTGGAGTGCCGCGGCGGTGGGTTAGCCCTTCGATGCACTGAATTGCGCCGAACGGCGGGACTCTCACCTCTACGGCATTGCCAGGGCGCAAAAAAGTGAGTTCTTCGAGCAGGTAGCGAACCGCTGTTGCCTTTTGTGTGTCGTCGCCGGCACGAAAAAGAGTGACGGCTTGGAGGCCGTCCTCGGGTTTGATTCTTCTGCGTGGCATCTTTCAATTCTCACAGCCTTTACTCAGCAAAGGTTGTTTGACTACCGAAATGACAAACGCGAAGACGCTTCTGGTTAAAGTTCCTGCAATCACCCTATGGTTTTGGATCATTAAGATTTTTTCGACCACGGTTGGCGAAACACTTGGTGACACCTTGAACGACGGCCTAGGTTTGGGCCTGGTTAAAGCCGCCTACCTAATGCTTGGAGTCTTCGCTGTTCTGCTCACGCTCCAGTTGGTCTTGAAAAGATACGTTCCGGTTGTTTACTGGGCAACCATCATCGCGGTCAGCACCGTCGGCACACTTCTTACAGACAACCTTCATGACACCTTCGGTTGGCAAAACTGGCAGTCTGCGATTCTATTTGGCGCAACACTTGCTGCGGTCTTTGCAGTTTGGTGGGCGCAGGAGCGGACTCTGTCGATCAAGTCGATCAACACTCGCAAACGTGAAGCTTTCTACTGGCTGGCAATCCTGGCCACCTTTGGCATGGGCACCGCTGGTGGCGACATCTTCTTGGACGACCTGGGAATGCCCCTAACCATCAGCTCACTAATGTTCGCCGGCGTGATAGCGGTGGTTGCTGTTCTCTGGAAGTCAAAAGTTATTGGCGCTGTTTTCGGTTTCTGGGCCGTCTACGTTCTGACCCGCCCACTTGGTGCATCGGTCGGCGACCTGCTTTCGCAGCCTAAGCCCGTTGGTTGGGGCATCGACCCAGGCCTCATTAGCTCGGTGGCACTAGGTGTCATCGCTGCGTTGACCGCTTACTTGAGCATCAGCAAGGTTGACGTAATCACTGAATAGCCGCTTCGGCAGCAGGTTAAACTTGAGCCAATGAAAATATTGGTTTTGGGTTCGGGTGCCAGAGAGCACGCCATCGTTAAAGCGCTCGTGCGCACTGGCTCTTCTGCCGCGAACGTCGTTGTCGCGCCAGGCAACGCGGGAATCGCAAAAGACGTGCAGTGCGACCCAACGCTAAACATGCTCGAACCAGCCGAGGTAACCGCCTATGCCCTTGCCGGTGATTTTGAGCTCGTCGTTATCGGCCCAGAGGCCCCGCTTATTGCCGGAGTTGCCGACCCGCTGCGTGCGGCAGGCATCGCGGTGTTTGGGCCATCAAAAGCAGCCGCAGCCCTCGAAGGCTCAAAGTCATTCGCCAAAGAAGTCATGGCAGCCGCTGGCGTGCCGACCGGCATGGCTCACGAATGTTCGACGCTCGAAGAGGTTGAGCGCGCAATCGACCAATTCGGCGCACCTTATGTAATCAAGGCAGACGGCCTCGCCGCCGGCAAGGGCGTGATTGTCACGAGTGATCGTGCAGCAGCTATGGAGCACGCCGCCAAGTTCATTCACCAGGGAGTACTGGTCGAAGAATTTTTGGACGGCCAAGAGGTAAGCCTGTTCTTCTTGAGTGACGGCAAGACCGTGCTGCCGCTAACCCCGGCCCAAGACTTCAAGCGCGCATACAACTTCGACGAGGGGCCAAACACCGGTGGCATGGGGTCATACAGCCCGCTCAACTGGTTGCCCGAAGGTTTTGTTGCCGAGGTTCAGGCAACCGTTGCCGAGCCGACGGTTCGCGAAATGGCTCGCATGGGCAACCCGTTCGTAGGTTTGCTTTATTGCGGTCTGATCGTCACCGCCAGAGGAATCCGCGTTATTGAGTTCAACGCCCGCTTCGGTGACCCGGAGACTCAGGTTGTTCTTCGCCGCCTAAACTCTTCGCTCGAAGCTCTGCTTCACAAGTCGGCTACCGGCCACCTCGACTCAATCGTCGAGCCCGAGTTCAGCGAGCACGTTGCAGTTGCCGTGGTGCTTGCCAGCGAAGGCTACCCAGACACCTCAGCCCCTGACCGCCCGCTCGGCGGAATCGAAGAAGCCGAAGCCATCGAAGGTGTTGAGGTTTGCGTGGCTGCCGCTCGCGAAGAAGGTGGGGTTCTCTATGCCAACGGCGGGCGCGTCTTAAGCGTTGTTGCGACCGGCAAGACCTTCCACCACGCCCGCATGCTCGCCTACCAAGGCGTTTGCACCATCGAACTTGAGGGCGGCTTCTACCGCACCGACATCGCGAGAAAGGTTGACGAGAATGAGTAACCCGATCGCAATCGAGGGTTGGAGCCACGTCTATTCGGGCAAGGTCCGTGACCTTTACGAAAGCACCGACCCTGCGCTGTCCCACGTGATCCTCGTGGTCGCGAGTGACCGCGTTAGTGCGTTCGACCACGTTCTCGAACCAGTAATCCCTGGCAAAGGCGTTCACCTGACCACTCTCACCAACTGGTGGTTCGACCGCTTGGGTGTGCCGAACCACATCGACAACTCGGTTGCGGTTCCGGCTGTCGTTGCTGGCCGTGCAACTGTTGCCAAAAAGCTTGAGATGTTCCCGATCGAATGTGTTGTTCGCGGTTACATCTCGGGGTCAGGCTGGAAGGAATACCAAGAAAGCCAGACGATTTGCGGCATCAAGCTACCAGAAGGGCTCACCTTCGGCGCCAAGCTGCCTGCACCCATCTTCACCCCAGCATTCAAGGCCGAACTGGGCGAGCACGACGAAAACATCACCTTCGAACGCGTGATCGAGTTGATTGGCGAAGAGCATGCCAACGAGCTTCGCGACCTCTCGATCACCATCTTCAACCGCGCCTCGGCGCTTGCCGAAAAGGCTGGCCTGATTTTGGCAGATACTAAGTTTGAGTTCGGCACCGACCCTGCCACGGGAGTGACCACCTTGGGTGACGAAGTTCTAACCCCCGACTCGAGCCGCTTCTGGGCGCGTTCGGCTTGGGATCGCGGCGAGCGCAAAGACTCATTCGACAAGCAGATAGTGCGCAACTGGTTGGCAGACAACTGGGACCAAACCGGCGAACCGCCTGTGCTACCTGCCGAGATTGTGCAGCAGACAGCAGATAAGTACGCCGAGCTAGTTGAGCGCCTTACTTCTGCTGTTGCTTGAGGTAGTGCACAATCGCGTTAGCGTGGCCATGACCCATGGCGTGCTCAGCTTTTAGCCAAGCGACCTGCTCCATGTGCTTTAGGTCGGCTTTTGCCGCTAGCAAATCGAACCAGTGTTGCATCGGCTTTCCGTAAGTCTTTTCGATCGACGGAAAATACGAAGCCGGGCCTTTAACTTTCTCTGTCATGCACTTAACCTAACTCCCGAATTATGGTTTCGATGGCCTTCACCTGGGCCTCGATTGGCATGGTTGGTTTGCCTGCGAACTCGGCAGCCTGCTCGCTCATCAGCGGCACGTGAATAAAGCCGCTTCGAACGCCAGAACCTACTAGCGACTTTTGTAATTCGTAGAAGATGTGGTTGCAGACGAACGCACCTGCCGAAAGCGATACCGAGGCAGCAATGCCTTGCTTTTTTAGTTTGTTCGCCAATTCACGGATCGGCAGTGTGGTGAAGAAGGCGTCAGGGCCGCCCGGAACAATCGGTTGCGCGAGTCTGGTGACGCCGTCATTGTCGGCGAGCGCGGTGTCGTCCAAGTTGATTGCGACCTGTTCGAGCGAGATTGTTGATCTGCCCTCAGCCTGCCCCAGGCAAATAACGATGCTCGGCTTATGAACTGCAATCAGTTCGCGAAGCGTCTCGGTTGCGCCGTCATAGGTCACGGGTAACACAGCTGTTATTGCACCTTCAAGATTGAGTCGCTTAGCTATCTCGCCCGAAGGGTTGAGCGTTGCCCCGGCAAATGGTTCGAAGCCGGTGACAAGGATCATCAGTAACCGTAGTTTGAGGCTGCGCCTGCTGCAATGAGTATGGCAATGACAATCACCCAGATTCCGGTGATAACCCAGCCGGTGACGATGCCGCCGATTGCAAGCCCCCGGCCGCCCTGTCTAGAGGTTTTTATCTGGTTCAGGGCTACGTGGCCAAGAATGGCACCGATGAATGACAAGGTTCCGCAGGAGACCAGCCCGGCTGCAATCGAGACAACCAGCGATGCAATCGCTAGACCATTAGTTGAGGCAACGGGGCGAGGAGCGTAAGGAGCGCCCGGGGTTACAACCGGCTGCGCCGGTGCGGCAGGTGCGGCAGGTGCGGCAGCCTGGACAGGTGTTCCGCAGTTCGCGCAGAAGCTCGAACCTGGGTTTAGTTGTGTTTGGCAGTTAGTGCAGTTCATGGCGATTACTTTACGCCATCATCTCTTTCACTAGCGGAATTACCTTGGTGCCATAAAGCTCAATCGACTTCATGAGTTTGCTGTGCGGCATGGGTCCGTTTGCATACTTGAGGTCAAAGCGTGATGCCCCAACAGAGGTGAGCGCGTGCACAATTTTTTTGGCGACCGTCTCGGGTGAACCGCAGTAGACCGAGCCGTTGTATGCCTCGTTCAAGAAGTGATCCTTGGTCATCGGGCCCCATCCTCGTTCGCGACCGATTCGGCCAAAGCCAGCCTGGTAGTGCGGCCAGAGTTCTTCGAGGGCCTGCTCATCGGTTTCGGCGATGTGCCCTGGTGAGTGAATCGAGATGGGCAGCATCGCGTTGCCGTGGATGTCCATCTGTTCCTTGTAAAGCACCGCGTAAGGGTAGAAGCGGGCAGGGTCGCCGCCGATGATGGCGAGCGCTAGCGGGATGTTTAGTCGCGCTGCACGCACAACCGACTCTGGGCTGCCGCCAACGCCCACGCGAATGCCCATGCGTCCGCGCTCTGTTTTTGGGTAAACCTCTTGGTTATTTAGCGTGGGAGTGAAGTTGCCGTTCCAGGTGACTGGCTTTTCTTCCCAAAGCTTGACCAACATTTCGAGTTTCTCTTCGAATAGTGCCGAGTAGTCGCTGAGGTTGTAGCCGAAGAGCGGGAACGATTCGGTGAATGAGCCACGGCCAGCTGTGATTTCGGCGCGGCCATTTGAGAGGGCGTCGATAGTGGCGAAGCGCTGGTAGACGCGAATAGGGTCTTCACTCGACAGAACGGTAACTCCGGTGCCTAGGGTGATGTTTTTGGTGACTGTCGCGATGCCGGCGAGCACGGTGTCTGGGGCGGTCACCGCGAAGTCGTCGCGGTGGTGTTCGCCGATATTGATCGCGTCGATGCCCAGTTCGTCGGCGGCAACTGCTTGGGCAACGATGTTTCTTAGAACCACACCTGCCGTTTGCGGCTTGCCGCTGTCGTCAACGGTCATATCACCGAAGGTGTCTAGGCCAAATTTGAGCTGTGTTACGTCTGTCATGCTTTAAGTAAATACCCTCTTGACGGGTTTTGTTCCCATTAGTGAGAAATCAGCGTGCCATAACCGTTCAGAGCCGAATAGTGAATCCAGTCGACGCTCATCGAAGTCTGTGAAACACCGCTACCAATCTGGTTACCAACAAAGTTGCCGCCCATGGCAACGTTCAAAATCAGATACTGCTCGGCATTGAAAACCCAGGTGTTGCCGCCAATGTCGGTGGCTTTCATCTGGTGGTACTGAACGCCATCTAGGTACCAGGTGATCTGGTTCGGAACCCAGTCGATTCGGTAGGTGTGGTAGCCGGTGAAGCCGCCATTAATAGTTGTGGTGTTGCCCTGGTTTAGGTAGCCGGGGCCATGCAATGTGCCCCAAAGCATGTTCGGCAGGTCACCTTTCCACTCGGCCATATCGATCTCGCCGCACTGAGGCCAGTTGACGCTCGGTTGGTTTGCGCCGAGCAGCCAGATTGCCGGCCATTGACCCTGACCGCCAGAAAGTTTTGCGCGCACCTCGATGCGGCCGTATTTGAAGCCAATCTTGCCGAGGGTTATCAGCTTCGCCGACTTCCAGGTGCAGGTGCCGTAGTAGCACTGCAGGTTGTCGCCAGCGACAGTCTTGGTGGCAGCGAGAACCAGGTTTCCTTGGCCATCGGTCTTAGCCGATGCCGGTAGATACCACTCGCGCTCGTTGTTGCCCCAGCCAGGGTTGCCGATACCGCTGCCGTCACCGGCACCGTAAGGCGAGGTTAGGTCGAAGTATGAACTGCTCGCGGTTGTGCCTGAGGCGTCGTTAAACTCCTGCGACCACAGGTAAGGCGAAACTGGTGGGGGAACTGTACCCACGGTGACCGTTTTGGTTCGCGAGATCAAAACCTTCTTGTTGGCGAATCGCAGTGACTCGACCGCGTAAAGGCTCGAACCGTTGTCCTCGGCAAAAGTCTTTAAGGTGCGCGTTGCTCCGGTAACGATGCGCTGCCCGGCCAGGTACCAAACATACGTCCTGGTGGCTTTCAGGTTAGAGATCGCAGGCGTCACGCGGACGGTTGCCCCTGGCGTGATCGATGCTGGGATGCTTGCCGCTTTGGTGATTCGAGGCGACACGGTGGCTTGAGCACCAGCGCTGGCAAGGGTGACTAACAGAATGGCCGCGACGGCGGCAGAAGCCAGTTTGCGAAACAAAATAACCTTTCGGATTTCGCTTCGCACAAAGCGTATATAGATAGCCTATGGCAATAGAGTGAACCCATGAAGCCTAGAGCGCTACAAACCACTGTCGGAACCATTCGAATCGCAACTTCGGCATCGCTGATCTTTGCCATGGTTTGGCAAATAAGCGACCGCCTGGCACACAACGTTTTCAGGCCGGGCGAATACTTCGCCTATTTCACTATCGACTCGAGCATGGTCGCCGCCGTAGCGTTGGCCGTCGCCGGCATTTGGGCGTTTCAAGGTAAAGCCGAGACCGCAGTGCTAAACCGTGTTCGACTCTCGGTGGCAACCTATGCGATCGTCGTCGGCGTGGTCTACAACGCACTTCTTCGCGGACTCCCGGGCTCGCCCGAAGACGGAAACTACGTGTGGCCGCAGGCACCCAACGAGATCCTGCACGTCTGGGCGTTGGTTTTCATTTTTCTAGACTTCGCACTAACCACCGTAGCCAACCCGCCAAAGTTTAAGCAGATCTGGTGGGTCCTGCTGTTCCCGCTAGCCTGGGTCTTGTTCACGATTATTCGCGGCATGTCGAGCGGCTGGTGGCCTTACTGGTTCTTGAACCCAACCGACAAGGGCGGCGTTTCGCAGATGGTCGAATACATTTTCGGCATCATGGCCTTCATGCTGGTTTCGGCAGTTGCCGCAACAGGTGCTACTCGCCTAATCCGCCGCCGCTAGCTGCCCGCAGGCTCCGTCGATCTCTTTACCGCGAGTGTCGCGCAGAGTTGTCGGAATTCCCGCTGCTTCGAGTCGGTAAATAAACTCGCGGGTAGCTTCCTTCGTTGAGGCTGTCCAAACCGAACCTGGGGTTGGGTTTAGCGGAATCGGGTTTACATGCACCCAACCCTTGCCACGATCATTGAGCTTCTGAGCCAACAGGTCGGCACGCCAGGCGTGGTCGTTCATGTCTTTGATTAGTGCGTATTCAATCGACACGCGTCGCCCGGTGGCATCAAAGTAGGCTCTCGCGGCGTCCAGCGCCTCATCGACCTTCCAGCGCGAGTTAACCGGAATCAGTTCGTCACGAAGCTTGTCGTCTGGGGCATGGAGAGACAGTGCGAAGGTGACAGGAATCGACTCTTCGGCGAGCTTCTTGATGGCTGGCACGAGCCCGACCGTTGAGACAGTGATGTGGCGGGCCGACATTCCTAGACCATTTGGCTGTGGTTCAACCATGGTGCGAACGGCCGACATCAGGCGGTTGTAATTTGCGAGCGGCTCACCCATGCCCATGAACACGATATTGCTCACGCGCTCTGGGTTGTCGTTGTCTTTGTTCCCGCCCTTGAGTTCGCCGTTGGCGATGGCTCGGTTTGCCTGCACAACCTGGTCGATGATCTCGGCTGCCGACATGTTGCGGGTGAGGCCGGCCTGCCCGGTGGCGCAAAACGGGCAGTTCATGCCGCAGCCGGCCTGCGACGAGACACAGAGGGTGATTCGACCCGGGTAGCGCATGAGAACCGACTCAACTAAAGCACCGTCAAACAGGCGCCACAGAAACTTGATTGTGTCGCCATTGTCGGTTTGCAGGCGGCGCACCTCGGTGAGTAGAGGCGGGAGCATTGCGCCAACCAACTCTTCGCGGCCGTTGGCCGGGAGGTCGCTCATGTCGGCGGGGTTGCTCGTGTAGTGCGTGAAGTAGTGGGTTGCTAGCTGCTTAGCTCGAAACGCGGGTAGCCCGAGCTCCTTCACCTTGGCGGCACGTTCTTCGACGCTTAGATCAACCAGGTGAACCGGTGGCTTTTTGGCTCGTTCCTCAAACTGCAGTAGCGGCTTGCCGTCTGCGTCTTTGAGCTGCTTCCAGCCCTCAGTGCGCGGGCGAACTTGGCGTGGCTCGGTCATGGCGCTCCTCGGGTTGGCTTTATACCTATTCAACCAGAGGTAGATTTCAAGTGTGATCACAAAAGAGCAATGGGTCGAGTTTGCCGCCAGTCGCCGCACCACTCGAGACTTCACCAACGAGCCCGTCGAAGACTCGATTATCGACGAATTAATCACGGACGCCCTCACCGCGCCTTCGTGGTCGAACACGCGTCCATTTGTTGTTGCCGTTGCAACGGGCGAAAAACGTGACCGCATCGCTGCCGAGTTTTTGAGGCGCTGGGATTCCCTTTCAGCCGCACGCACCGGTGGCCTTGTGGCGAAGATGCGCCTGCTAATTACCCGCGTTGGGCTACCGACTAGCAACCGCATGATCACTCGGCCATACCAGGGCGTATTCAAGACCCGCTCGCAAAAGGTTGGGCGTGAGCTTTACTCGATGCTAGGCGTTGAGCGCGGCGATGCGAAGGGTCGCGACGCCCAGTGGCGCAAGAACTACAACTTCTTCGGCGCTCCGGTTGAGCTGTTTATTTTCACGCACAAGTCGATCGGCAAATACGCAGCATCAGACGCGTCCTTGTTCATGCAAAACCTGATTCTCGGCGCACACGCCCGAGGCTTGGGAACCTGCGCGCAAGGCGCGGTAGCTATCTGGGAAGACGCCGTCAAAGCCGAATTCGACGTTCCGACCGGCTACCAGCTTCTATACGGAGTTGCCCTCGGGCACCCGAGCGACGCTAAGGTGAACTCGTTCAAAGCCGAGCGTTTGCCCGTGAGCGAAATCAAACTGTCCTAGATTTGTTAGATGAGCAATTTTAAACGTCGGGTTTTGGTCGTCGAAGACGACCCATTCGTCGGCTCGCTACTTGCAGAGGCTCTAAAGAGCCAAGGTTTCGAAGTTCAGCACGTCGACTCTGCCTTGAAAGCCAAGAAGGCCCTAAAGACTTTTGACCCAGACGCCGCCCTTCTCGACATCGGCTTAGGAACAGGGCCTTCTGGCATCGACCTAGCCCAATATTTGAGGCTCAAACACCCGCAAATTGCTCCGATTCTGCTAACCCGCCAAAGTGTTGGTACCGACGCGGCGTCGATTCCCGAAGGCGTTGGTTTTTTGCGTAAAAGCCTGATCAGCGACACCGCTTATCTGGTTAGCGCGCTCGAAGACGCCCTTCGCGACCGTGGCAACCCGGTTCGCCACGACGCCATAATCGAACCAGCTCTTCGCGACCTCACCAAAAATCAGCGCGAAGTTTTGCACCTGCTTGCGCTCGGCTATTCGAACGCCGAGATTGCCAAACAACGAGGAATCACCGTTTCTGGCGCAGAACAAAACGTCACAGCCATTTTTAAGGCGTTCGGCCTCGACAGAAACAACGCCGTCGACCGCCGAGTCGAAGTGGTTCGCCGATACATCGCAGCCGTCGGAATCCCCGAGCGCACGCAGGAATGAAAGACTTCTGGCGCAGAGTTGGTGGGCCTGACTCAATTAGCTGGCAGAGCCTCGCTGTCGTTTATTTCATCATCGTCGGCACCAACATCATCGGCTCTGGAGCTAGCGTCGCCAACGGCCCTTGGGGCCTGATCGGCGCGAGCACCATTGGTGCGGTTTCAATGTTTGCCTTCCTATTGCTAGCGAAATACAGCATCCTGCTTCGCGCACGGGTGAAACCGCAAGCCGCTTTGACGATTGCCGTGATCCTCACGGGCCTCTTGGTTAGAGCCCTAGTTTTCGACAGCGTGTTACAGGCTTGGGGGCTCGAAACCGAGCCCCGCGTGCCTTACCGTTTCTTTGCATCAGTCTCAACGGTTGGCGTTACCCTGGTCATCTTGGCCTACATCGTCTCGTTGGCAAAAGAGTTCTCGCGCAACTCCGAACGCTTGAGAGCAACAAACGAAACCTTGAGGGCGACTAAGAGAAGCATCGACCAGAAAATCGCTCAAAAGCGCGAGGACGTCGTTGGCTCGGTTCGCGCCGAACTCGAGAGTCGCCTGAAGGCGCTTACGGGCGCGAATGCAAAACAGGCACTCACCAAGCTTCGCGAAACGATTGAAGATGTGGTGAGGCCGGTCAGCCACGAACTCGCTAGGCAGATTACTGATCTGAGTCCAGGCGAACCCGAAGTTGGTGGCGATCGAGTGCTGTGGCGAAGGGTTTTCGCCGACTCGACCTCGGTTCAACCGTTCAAACCTTTTGCCTTCTCTTTTTGGGCCGGTTTTGCAACGCTCTGCTTTGCCCCTCTCCAGTGGGGATTCGACCGGGGCGTGACGCTAGCGTTTGTCGCGGCACTTGTGCCTTTTGCAGTTCTCTCAGCGCTTGCGTTCATTTGGTCACGATTTATGACCAAGTCTTCGGTAGCCCTCAGATCACTAACGTTCACCTACATGCTGTTCAGCACCGGACTTATCGGTGGCTTGGCTCTTGCGCGGGTTTCTGGGCTCGAACGCTTCTCTCAACAGGTCTATGTTCCGCTCGGAACAATTTGGGTTTTTCTTGGCTGGGGCATCGCCCTGATTCCTTCGCTGCAAAAAGAAACAGCGCGCGTCCTTGGTTCGTTGAACAAGTCTTCTGAACAGTTGCGCGAAGAACTTGTGCGGCTCAACACCGCCTATCGCCTTCAGCAGCAGGCAATCGCCAGAGCGCTTCACGGCCCGATACAGGACGCACTCAGCGTGGCTTCGTTCAAGCTTTCGGCGGCCATCAAAAACGGGACGGCGACCGGCAAGCTGATCGAAGAGCTAAACACAAAGATTTCAAGCACGATCGTTTTACTTGACCTACAAGAAGAAAAACTGCCGGCACTCGAGGAGTCGTTGAGTGATTTGGCGGAATTCTGGGACGGCGTTGCAACGATTCGCTGGAAGCTAACACCGGCCGCCAAGAAACTGATTGCGGCCCACCAAGTAACTTCGGCCACCGCCATCGAATTGATTCGTGAAGCCTGCTCGAACGCCGTTCGTCACGGCAAGGCCGAGCTGATTAGGGTCAACGTCGGCGCTACGAAAGACCAGAGCCGGCTTGAGCTAACCATCAGCAACGATGGCGCGTTGGTGAACATGACAACCCGGCCCGGCCTTGGCACGAAGCTTCTTGATGAGTTGGCGTTGAACTGGAGTTTGAGAAGCGAGAACGGTTCAACCGTTCTCGAAGTCACAACTCCGGTTATTTAGTCGCGCGGCGGCGCAAAACCAAAACCACTGCGCCAAGCATTAGCAAGGTTGCCCCGGTTACTAGGTTCGCAACAATGTAGCTGCTGCTAACTCCCGTTTCGGCAAGTGCGCCGTTGTCGGTGACGCCTGTCTGCACAACGTCAACCGGCACCCATGTCGCGGCGATGTCGGTATTGGTTAGCGGCACCGTCCATGAGCTACCAGCCGAGGTGGTTGAAGGCGCGCCCTCAACCTGCCAGCCCTGAAAAACGTAGCCGTCGCGGTTGAAAAGGTTGCCATCTTCGAGGTTGATGGTGTCGTATGGGCGCACGGTTCGGTTGATTACCTGACCATCGGCCGAAAGGTACCGCAAGGTGACCGGGTCTGAGCCTTGGACCCACTGCGGGGTTACGTTGTCGCTCAACCATGAAGCCGAACCAAGAGGGCCTTCATCGACGATGCGCATTCCGGTGCCCTCAGAGAACGTGTAGTTCATTACCGGGAAAGTCTCGGCAGGGTAGACGCCGTCGAAGGTTTGAACGTTGTCTAGATCGCCATGGAACGATCTCGATGCCAAGTCGGGGTCGCTTGCGGCTTGGAATTCGCGGCCAATGACTACCGGCTCGTTGCTCAGCTTGACCGGAAGGTTCTGGCCCCAGCTCGCAGACGTTCCAACCAATACGCCGTCTACCCAGATGTTGGTGAACTCACCGTCATAGGTGGCCTTGACGTTGTGCCACTGGTTTACCGAGAGGGTGGTTGGCGCGAAGAAGACGCGGTTATTTAGGTTCGAGTCTTTGAGTGCCAGGGTTGGTTGACCGTCGGCTAGGCATAGGCAGTAGCCGGTCTGCGCGTTGTGCGCATCGCTAGTCGCCTTAGAGAGGATGCCCTCGTAACCCAAAGTGCCGTCCCAGCGGACGTCTGCCGAAATGGTGAAGTTTTTGGTCAGCGCTGGGCCATTGAAAACCAAGACCTGGCTAGAAATATTGCCGGTTGAACCGTCGAAGTGAAGTGCATAGTTGCCAGACGCCATCGCAGGGGCGCTGGTTACAGCAACAGAAAGAAGGGCTGCAGCGAAAACGGCCACGGCCGCCAGGGCAGATTTGATTTTCTTGTTCATGTTATTACCTCCGAAAAGTTCGCCTTAGCGCTGAAAATAGCCTACTTGTTTTGCTTGATTAGCCACGACACCGCGTCTGGCGCGGGGCGATCAGCCGGGGTGAAACCCTCAAGCTCAAACCAGGCAATGATTCGGTTCGTGTTTACGAATATCGGGTCGCAACTAGTCAAAGTCATGTAGCTTCCACCCTTGTGTGAGCCAATAAGTTCTTTCGGCACAGCACTGATCACATCGGTGTCAGTCGGCTTCACGATCTTGGTTTGAAGGTAGTCGTAGGTGTACCAGCCTTCATTGGTTTCAACATAAATCTTGTCACCCTTAACCAAGTGGTGGATGTTTTTGAACGAACCACCGAAGCCACCGCGATGAGCGGCGGTTGCGAAGTTGCCGAGCTGCCCAGGTCGAGCGGTGTTGTTGTAGTGGCCAACACCGATGTCGTTCAAAACTGGGTGCCACTTTGTGCCTTCACCGATTAAGCGGACCCAGTCGTTACCGAAACGAGGCACAACCATTCTTGCGAAGATGTCTCCCAGGTGGGTCGCCTTCGAAGGGTCAACGAAACGCTTGGGTGAATACTGAACAGCGACGTGGGTTTTGGCAGCCCCCTCAACGTTGTCGGCAAAGAAGAACTGCCAGGCACCAAAGCCTAGAAAGCCAAGACCGACAGCAAAAAGCCCGATTGCAATCTTGAATGTCAGGGTGCGTTTCGCGAGGTGCTTTGTCATAAGACCATTCTCGCAGAGGTAGCGTTGAACCATGATCGACTTCGACGACGCGGCCTTCATAGAGAACCCTTACCCGGCTCTGGCAGAGCTGCGGAAAGCCGGCAAACCTGTGTGGCATGAGCCAACGGGGATCTTCTTGGCTGCCCGCTACGACGACGCAAACGCCGTGTTGCGCAACCGCTCGCTTGGTCGAATCTTCAAACCCCGCGCGCCTGAGCAAGAGTGGTCTGAATTCAACTGGCTCCACAGCGACAGCCTGTTAGACAGCGAACCACCAAAACACACCAGACTACGTTCGCTACTTGTGAAGGCTTTCAACAAGAACAAAATCGACAGCCTGAGGCCAGACGTTGACCGGCTAACCAAAAAGCTGTTAGACGATATCGACCAAAAGGTGCGTGAGACCGGGCAGTTCGACGTAATCGGCGACCTTGCCGAGCCACTACCGGTGAAGGTCATCGCGGCATTGCTCGGGTTTCCTGACGAAGACGAACACCTTCTGCGCCCATGGTCACAGGCCATCGTAAAGATGTACGAAATTAACCCGAGCGATCAAGCGCAGGCCGAGGCAAAGCTTGCCAGCCACGAGTTTGCCGAATACGTTCGCGGCTTGATGGAAGCGCGCAAACGCAACCCCGGCACCGACCTAATCAGCGACCTTGCCGCTGTGGAGGAGGATGGCCAGAAGCTGAACGCCCAAGAACTCATCGCAACCTGCGTGCTGCTTTTGAACGCTGGGCACGAGGCTAGTGTGAACGGTTTCGGCAACGGCTTCGTGGCCATGATGCATCGACCAGAACAGCTCGCCCTATTGGCTAGCAGGCCTTACGAACTCGCTTCGAGCGCCGTTGACGAGTTCATTCGCTTCGACGCACCGCTACACCTTTTCGAGCGCACCGCGACGGCTGACGTCGAGATCGGCGGCGTCCTGGTTAGAGAGGGCCAAAAGATTGCAGCCCTTCTCGGCTCTGCCAACCGAGACGAGACGGTCTTTGATAGACCAACCGAGATGGACGTCACTCGCGACCCGAACCCACACATTGGCTTCGGCGCCGGAATCCACTTCTGCATCGGAGCACCGCTCGCCAGAATGGAAATGAGCGTATCGTTACCAGCCCTAATGAGTAAATACCCGAGCTTAGAGCTTGCGGCCGAACCCATCCGTAGGCCGGGCTTTGTGCTCCGTGGCTACGAGAGCGTGCAACTGAAGGTCAACTAACCTTTAGTAATGCCATACAACGACCTACTCACCTGCGCTTTAGAAGCAGCCACCGCCGGAGCCAAAATTCTCGAAACCAAGTTTCGCGGAGCCTTGATCATCAACACCAAATCGAGCGAAGCCGACTACGTTACCGATGCCGACCTAGCCTCTGAGACGGCCGTGCGCGACGTAATCAAGCGCCTGAGACCGAACGACGCAATCAGTGGCGAAGAGTTTGCGACGCACCAAGGTGAGGCGGCGCAGTACCGCTGGAGCATTGACCCGCTGGATGGCACGGTGAACTTCGCTAGAGGGCTCGACCACTTTGCTGTTTCGGTTGCCGCAATCGACATCGCCTCTGGCGAATGGGTTGTCGGTGTAGTCATTGCCCCTGCGATCGAGGACACCTACATCGCTGTCAGAGGTCAAGGAGCCTGGCGCACTCGCCGTGGTGTCAAAACAACGTTGACCGGCCCACCAAAGGAGCGCGAGGCAAAGATTCTCGCGACCGGGTTTTCTTATCTGGCAAGCAAGCGGGTCGAAGAGTTCAACACTCTCGTCGAATTGATGCCGCGTTTTGTCGATGTCCGCCGTTTCGGTTCGGCAGCACTAGATATTTGCCACGTCGCCGAAGGCACAATAGACGCCTACTATCAAGTCGACATCAAAGAGCACGACTGGGCGGCAGCAATGCTAATTGCCGAAGAGGCTGGGCTAAAGATCAAGCGCCCAACCGCCGAAGACGACTTAGCTTTGGTTAACTTCGAACTTTAGCGACAACTATGGTTGCCGAACCTGCGAGAACTAGCAGCGCACCAATAACTAGAGCATTGTTAAGGAGGCCGCCGGTTTCAGCCAAAGTGGTTTTTACGTCGTACCTGACCTCAGGAACTACAGGGTCAACAACTGGTGCAGTCGGGCTGAAAACTTCGTGGACGTCAGCAGCAGAGATCACGGTCGTGTAGAAACGCACGTCATCGATTAGGCCGACAAACTGGGCGTTGCCATCTTGGCCATTGCCGATCCAGGCCTTAGGGTTGTCAACCACGTTGCCCACACCGGTTACTCCAACGAAATCTTGTGCGCCATCGACATACAGGATGTCTTCACCCGTGGTGTTGTTTCGGGTCACGCAGACGTTGTGCCAAGAGTTGTCGTTTACGGTTGCGACACCAGAAATGGTTTGGTCTCCCTGCGCTGACTGAGTTATGTTTCCGCCGTTACCGAACGCAAGCTTGCCCTGAGCGTCGATTCCAAAACCGTAGTCGTATGCGAAGCCGCCCATTTCGGAGTCAACGATTGGAGCGTTCTCCCAGTGGTTGTAGCCACCGGTCGAAGAGGTCTTGATCCAAGCGCAAATAGAAAAGTCAGCGCTTAGCGTGTTGTTTACTTCAAAGTAGTTTTGGCCATCAAACTGCATGCTGCCAGCGTTTGCCGGGGTCGAGTAGGGCACATCAACCGAATGCGCTGGGGCAGGGTTACCCGAAGCTACACCGTTGTTGCCACCGACTGAGTCAACGGCAGCATCGCCAACATTCGACTCGTTCATAGACCAGTAGCTGGTCTCGGTGGTCGTTGCCGTTGCCGCTCCTGCGAGCAAAAAACTTGAGCCAACTAGTGCGCTACATGCTGCTAAGGCGGCAAGCTTTGGTGTTCTTCTCATTTGAATTCCTAATCGATAAATCAGCCAATAGCTAGGGCTACTGTTTTTTTGCTTGGTTCAAGCTAATTAGTGAAGGTAATCACGATGTCTGCGCGACGGGATTTGTCTGTGCCCTCCGGCGAGATGCCGTAACCCTTGTAACTGTACTTCGCCTTGATCTTGTAGATGTCGCGAAGCACGTGAACCATGTTTTGTGCGCGCTGGTAAGACAACTTGATGTCGTGGCTCTTGTCGGCGGTTTCTTTAACCCAACCACTGACGTTCACCACGATGTTCTTCTTGCCCTTGAGTAGGGCCCAGATTGCCTGGAGAACCATTCCGCCGTGGCCGGTAACCTTCGGCGAATCACCCAAGAAGTAAACGGCTTTCTTGAGCTCATTGAGACCGATGCCCTTGAAGACGACAGGTAGCGAAACCGAGCGAACAGTGTTGTTGTTCGTGATTCCGTTGACCTGAATCACCAGGATTCCACGCTTGATTGACTGCGGAATGGTGAACGCTGCTGTGAACGAGCCGGTGTCGTTCGTGAGCACGTTGCCTAGACGCTTGGTGCCAAGGAACACTCCAACGGTAGTGCCTGGCATGAATCCGGTGCCTGACGTGGCGGCCTTGTTTCCGCTCTCGAACTCGAGACGCTTGTGAGCGTCTAGCGGTGTTACCTTGCCCTTCTTGTCGAGTCCGCGAAGAATCAGAGTCCAGTTCTCGTTTGGATCGCTCCCGTTGGTCGAAGTCAAAGTCACCTTGCCCTGAGGCTTCTTATATTCAAGGTAAAGGTTTGAGTTCGGGTCGGGTGTAATAGTCGGGCCACTGCCGGTTGGCGGCGTGACTGGAATGTAGATGATGGCAGGGGTGATGGTGAGGATCATCGTGATCGAGTTAGCGCTGAAACCTGGCGCATCTGCGACAGTTGCGGTGATCTGGCACACTCCCGGGGCCAGGAACGAAACTACGTTTCCGATGACAATCGCCACTCCAGGGCAGTTCGCCGAGTAGGTGACAACGCCCTGGCTGTTTGAAGTAGGGGGTACCAAGGTATAAGAGCCAATGGTCACACTCTTGGTGCGGTTTGGGAACTCGCTTAGGCTGGCCGGGTCTGCAACAACCCAAACTGCGTAGAGGGTTGTCGAACCGGTAACCATGAACGATGAGTCAGCCTCTGTCGCGTTAGGGTCGATCGACCAACCAACGAATCTAAAGCCGTATCGACTCCAAGCAGTGGTGTGGTTCAGTGCAGACACGTCACCGTACTCGAAGCTGGCGTCTTCGGTGGCACCTGTGTTTTTGTCATACGTGATCGTAAACGCTTCGATCTGCCAAACCGCATACAACTCGGCATCGGCCGTGACCGTGTAGCTCGTTGCTGGTGCGGTTGCGTTATCGGTGGTTGCCCAGCCCAAGAAGGTGTAGCCAGGGCGGACGAACGGGTTAGTGAACGTTAGCGCGTTGGTAGCGCCATCGGTGTAAACCACGTCGTGGTTCACCGGGGTGCCGTCGTTCTTGGTGTAGTTGATGGTGAACGAGCCCACAGGATTCTGAGACCAGATCGCGTAGAGAGTCACTGCCGCGGTGATCGTCAGTGAAGAATCTGGTGTAGTCGCCGCTGGGTCAATCGACCAACCCACAAACGTGTAGCCGGTGCGGTTCCAAGGGTGCGAATACCCCAAGGCGCCGGTGTAGCCGTAGTCGAAGGTTTCATCGGTGGTGCGCGACGAAGAGTCGTTCGCATCGTAGGTAACAACGAAGGTGTCGATAGCCCAGACTGCAAAAAGAGTTGCATCGCCCGAAACGCTGAAGCTGGTTGCGGGCGATCTTGCGCCTGCTGTTGTTGCCCAGCCCAGGAAGCTGTAACCGGTACGAGTCCAAGGGTTTGCAAATGAAAGTGCGTTAGTCGAACCGAAGTTCTTGCTAACGGTTGTCGTGTTTGATGCACCGTCGTTTGACGCGTAGGTGATCGTGTAGCTATTGACCTGCCAAACCGCATAGAGCGAAGCGTTTGCGACAACGGTAAACGAAACATCCGCTGCCGTCGCAGTCGAATCAACCGACCAGCCGACGAAGGTGTACCCAGCGCGAGTCCAAGGGTTGTTGTAGTTCAACGCATCGGTTGCAAAGTGGTCATAGTTGCGTGTCGCGCGAGCGTTACTGCCATCGTTTTTGTCGTAGGTGATCGTGTAAGTCTTGATCTTCCAGATTGCGTAAAGCGTTGCGTCTCCGGTAACGGTGAACGAAGTGTCGGCCGCTGCGGCCGAAGCGTTGATCGACCAACCTAGGAAGGTGTAACCAGTTCGAGTCCAAGGGTTAGCAAACGAGAGCGCACTCGTTGAGTCGAAATCATAAAAGTTAGTGGTCGAGTTCGAACCGCCAGCGTTCTCGTCATAGGTGACCGTGTAGGTGTCAATCAACCAGACTGCATACAAGGTTGCGGTTCCTGTCACGATGAATGACGAAGCTGCTGACCTTGCGCCAGGGGTGGTTGCCCATCCCAAGAACGTGTAACCGGTTCGGTTCCAAGGGTTGGTGAACCCGAGGGCATTGGTCTGGTTGTAGGTGTAGTTGCGGGTTGTGGTTGTTCCCGAGCCATCGTTCTTTGCGAAGGTGATCACGTAAGAATTCGCCTCCCAAATCGCAAAGAGGTTGTCGATGTCACTCACGGTGTAAGTGGCATCGGCTACCGTTGCGTATGCATTGGTTGACCAACCCGCAAAGGTGTAGCCAGTGCGAGTCCAAGGGTTAGCAAAAGACAACGCGTTGGTTGCACCAAAGTTGTAAGAGTGAGTGGTTGTGGTTCCTGAACCATCGTTCTCTTCGTAGGTGATCGTGTAGCTGTTGATCTGCCAGACCGCGTAGAGATTTGCGTTACCCGCAACGGTGTAAGACGAAACCGCAGAGGTTGCGCCTGAGGTGGTAGCCCAACCCAAGAACGTGTAACCGGTGCGAGTCCAAGGGTTCGAATAAGTCAACGCATCAGTGTCACCGTAGTTCTTCGAAGCAGTCGCTGTTGTACCCGACCCATCGTTCTTGGTGTAGGTGATCGTGTAGCTGTTGATCTGCCAGACCGCATACAGGGTAGCGGCACCCGTAACGGTGTAGTTAGTCTCGGCAACGGTCGAGCTTGAGGTCAGACCCCAGCCCAAGAACGTGTAGCCAGTGCGAGTCCAAGGGTTAGCAAAAGACAACGCGTTGGTTGCACCGAAGTTGTAAGAGTGAGTGGTTGTGGTTCCTGAACCATCGTTTTTGTTGTAGGTGATCGTGTAGCTGTTGATCTGCCAGACCGCGTAGAGATTGGCGTTACCCGTAACGGTGTAGCTCGTAGCAGGAGCGGTTGCGCCTGAGGTTGTTGCCCAACCGAGGAACGTGTATCCCTCACGAGTCCAGGGGTTTGAGTGAGTCAGGGCGGTGGTGGAGCCTTGAGTTTCAACACCTACATGAGTAGAACCAGAACCATCGTTGGCGTCATACGTGATCGAGAAACTGTTTGGAGCGTCCTGCTGCCAAACCGCATAGAGTGTCACGGTACCTGTAACAGTGTGAGAGTTATCTGGAGTGGTTGCCGAAGAAATAGTCGACCAACCCAAGAAAGTGTAACCAGTTCGAGTCCACGGGTTTGAGTAGCTCAGAGCGGTAGTTGCACCGTAGTTGTAAGAATTGGTCGTCGTGGTGGCCGAGCCATCATTCTTATCGAACGTGACAACGAAGCTGTTGATCTGCCAGATCGCGTAGAGATTGGCGTTACCCGTAACGCTGTAAGACAAAGCCGCAGAGATTGCGCCTGAGGTGGTGGCCCAACCAATAAAGGTGTAACCGGTTCGAGTCCAAGGGTTCGAAAAAGTCAACGCATCAGTAGCGCCGTAGTTCTTCGAAGCAGTCGCTGTAGTGCCCGACCCATCGTTCTTGTTATAGGTGATCGTGTAGCTGTTCGCCTGCCAAACCGCATACAACGTAACGGCACCCGTAACGGTGTAAGAAGATGCAGCCGAAGTAGCACCCGAAGTGGCGGCCCAACCAACAAAGGTGTAACCGGTACGAGTCCAAGGGTTCGAAAAAGTCAACGCATCAGTAGCGCCGTAGTTCTTCGAAGCAGTCGCTGTAGTGCCCGACCCATCGTTCTTGTTATAGGTGATCGTGTAGCTGT
>CANGNZ010000011.1 GCA_947455435.1 Microbacteriaceae bacterium | reverse complement strand
TTAGGCCTCCGCAACCGTTGGTCAAAATGAAAACCTTGACGCCGGCGGCAGCAGCTGTGCGAACCGGGTGAACTACAGAGCGAATGCCGTGATCCTCATACCAGTGGCTGCGCGGCAGAACCAGTGCGTGGCGACCGTCTGGGAGCTTGATTGAGCGAATCGTGGTGGCGTGGCCAACCACGGCTGGCGGGTTGAAGCCCACAACTTCGGTTGCGTCGAAGGTGGCAATCGTTTCGCCGATTAGCTCGGAGGCCTTGCCCCAGCCCGAGCCAAGTGTCAGCGCGATGTCGTGTTTGGCGACGCCGGTCTTTTCGGCAATTACGGCGGCGGCCTCGGCGGCTACCTCGAACGGGTTCTGCGTTGAATCCTTCAGTGGGTTATTCATATTTTGAAGTCTACTTATCGGTTCATGCGCGAGAATGGTCTGGTGAGCACAGTAGCCCCAAAAAAACACCACATTGTCATCATCGGCGGAGGCCCAGGTGGCTATGAAGCAGCCTTAGCCGGCATTCAGCTCGGCGCACAGGTAACCCTGATCGAACGCAACGGTGTTGGCGGCTCTGCCGTGCTAACCGACGTTGTGCCTTCGAAGGGGCTCATCGCAGCTGCCGAGGCCGCAGCCTCGGTGAAGCAGGCCGCAGAACTTGGGATTCACTTCTCACTTGGCGAAAACCTCATCAACCTTGGCGAGATTAATAAGCGCCTCAAAGCGATGGCGCTAGAGCAGTCGCAAGAACTAACCCAAAACCTTCTCGAACAGGGTGTTCGAATCATTCACGGCTCTGGCCGTCTCGATGGCAACCATCACGTAATCGCAACTCTTGCCGATGGCAAAGAAGAGAAGCTCGAAGCCAAGACGATCATCGTTTCGGTTGGCGCCCACCCCCGCACTCTCGAAAGCGCGAAGCCCGACGGCGAACGCATTCTCACCTGGCTTGACCTCTACGACCTAACCGAGGTTCCAGAGCACATGATCGTGGTTGGCTCCGGTGTGACCGGTGCCGAGTTTGCGTCGGCGTTCTTAGGTCTCGGTGCTCAGGTCACATTGGTTTCTAGCCGTGACATGGTTTTGCCAGGTGAAGACCAGGACGCCGCCGAATTGATCGAGCGTGTGTTCCGCGGCAAGGGCATGCACGTGCTCAACAAGTCGCGTGCCGAGTCGGTAGTGAACACGGGTTCGGGTGTGCGAGTCACCCTTGCCGATGGTAGAACCATTGACGGTAGCCACTGCCTCATGGCCGTTGGTGGTATTCCGAACACCTCAGGGCTAATGCTCGAAGAAGCCGGTGTTGAAGTCACTGAAAGTGGGCATGTGGTCGTGAACCGCGTGGCTCGAACCTCGAGGGCGAATGTTTACGCGGTTGGTGACTGCACCAACTTCTTGCCACTAGCCTCGGTGAGTGCAATGCAGGGCCGAACCGCGGTGTTTCACACCATGGGTGATGTCGCCGCGCCAACTCAACTTCGAAACGTGGCAGCCAACGTTTTCACCAGCCCCGAAATCGCTTCGGTTGGTTGGAGTGAGAAGGCCGTTCAAGATGGTTTGGTTGACGCAACCGTTCACCGAATCGAGCTTGAAGAAAATCCGCGCGCAAAGATGCAGGGTTTGACCGAGGGTTTCATCAAGATTGTGGCCTCGGCAGGTTCTGGCACGGTTATTGGCGGAATCGTGGTTGCCCCACGTGCGTCCGAGCTCATCTACCCAATCGCTCTCGCGGTTGAAAACCGCCTCACGGTCGACCAAGTGGCTAAGACCTTCGCGGTTTACCCATCGATGTCAACCTCGATCACAGAGGCGGCTAGAGCGCTCCACCGGCCGCTCGCCTAGCGTCGGCGTCTTGCTCCCAGGTGGTTTCGATCACCCGAGACGCATCGATTAGCGGCTTCTTTTTCTCGAAATCCTTCACAACCGCCTTGATGATTTTGCGGGCGGCTTTGCGCGGGAACGGAATGGCTTCGTCCATGAAGTTTTCGATTTGTCTCGTTCGATCGGGCAGGCCTTCGGCACGAAGTTTGTCGAAGTTGTGGCCAAACTCAACGAAAGACTTGAAGCGCACCGAGGTCTTGGCAATGGTTTCGCCAAGCGGCGAAAATGCCCAGTGGTCTTCACGTTCCAAGAAAACGGCGGGGCGGCCGGTGATCAGCGGGTATTCGCCCAAGAAAGAAATGCCATCGCAGAGCAGCATGTCGCTATTAACAAACAAACCGACGTAGTCGCTCTCGGTGTTAGTGGTCGTGTTCGGCAGCGAATCCCAGGCGGCCACCCATTGGTCGACTTCGGTTTGGGTCATGAGCCCGCGGTCAGTCATTGTGCCAAGCAAAAACGGGTGTGGCTTGAAGACGATGTCGACCTCGGGGTGCACCTTTGCGAAGGCGAGCATCTGCTGGTGCATTTGCGCGAAGGTGCCGAAGTTGAGCCAAAGTGGGCCATATGAGTGGTGTGGCGCCCAGACGATTCGGTAGCGACTTCTGGCCACCTTCTTGGCTTTGCGTGCTCGTTTGAGCAGCGAGTCGATTTTGGGTGAACCGGTGAACTTTACGTATTTGTCGCCGCGCTCGGTGCGTGCAAACGCTCGCTTGGTGTTGCGATCCTGCGTAAAGACCAGCGATGCGAGTTGGTGCGAGCGTTGGCGGTAGTAGTGGCCAGCCACGCCGTCGTCCCAGGGTTCGGTGACCATAGGCAACAAGAAGTAGGGTACGTAGGCGATTTTGGTGAACTTCACGAGCTCTTCGGCCCGGTACTGCTCTTCGTAGTTGCGCTGCCACGGGTAGTTGATGAACGTGTAGTCGGGTGCGAAAGCACTGAGCTCGGCTACCGAGTCGAGCATGGTGTTTTGCACCTTTTGCGAGTTCAGGTAGTCGTGCGCTTCCTGCTGCCCGTGAAACTCGGTGTCGCCGGTCAGTTTGCGGTTAATGGCGAAAACCCGAACCTCGAAGCGCTCGTCTTTGCGCATCCGCTCGTAAACCTCGGCAAGTGAATCCCAAGCCTCGGTGTAAAGGGGAAGAAACGCTACGCGGATCAATCTTCGATTTCGAGCAGAACTGTGCCGGCAGGAATCGTGGTGCCCACCTCTGCAGAAATCCTGGTGACGGTTCCAGCCTTGTGCGCCTTGATTGGCTGTTCCATCTTCATGGCCTCAAGCACGATAACCAGGTCACCCTCAACAACCTTGTCGCCCTCGGCAACGGCAATCTTCACCACGGTCGACTGCATCTCGGCCTTCACGGTATTGCCAGAGGGGCCGCCGGTTGCAGCGTGAGCCTTGCGCTTTGGCGCACGGCCGGAGTTGGCAGATGCTCCGCCAGCCGAGACCAAACGCTTAGGTAGCGAAACCTCGATGCGCTTGCCGCCTACCTCGACGACAACGTTGTTGCGGTCTTCAGGTTCGGCCGGCTGGTCGGCGACGCCGCTCCAGGCAGGGATGTCGTTGACCCACTCGGTTTCGATCCAGCGAGTGTAGATGCCGAACTTGCCGTCGGTACCGATGAAGGCGGGATCGTTCACAATCTTGCGGTGGAAAGGCAGAACCGTTGGTAGTCCGTTGACTTCCATCTCGGCAAGTGCGCGACGGCTACGAGCTAGCGCCTCCTCGCGAGTTGCGCCGGTGACGATTAGCTTCGCAACCATCGAGTCGAATGAACCCGAGATGACGTCGCCAGAGGCAACACCGGTGTCTACGCGAACACCTGGGCCGCTAGGTGCTTTGAATACGTGAACCGGTCCAGGTGCCGGCATAAAGTTTTTGCCTGCGTCTTCGCCGTTAATTCTGAATTCGAATGAGTGGCCGCGCACCTCAGGGTCTGAGTAGTCGAGCTTGCCACCTTCGGCGATTCTGAACTGCTCGCGAACTAGGTCGATTCCGGTGACCTCTTCAGAAACAGGGTGTTCGACCTGCAGGCGGGTGTTTACCTCGAGGAACGAGATCGTGCCGTCTTGAGCAACAAGGAACTCGCAGGTGCCAGCACCCTGGTAGCCAACCTCTTTCAAGATTGCCTTGGACGAGTCGTAGAGGCGCTTGATCTGGTCTTCTGTCAGGAAAGGGGCGGGCGCCTCTTCGACCAGTTTCTGGTGTCTGCGCTGAAGTGAGCAGTCGCGAGTCGAGACGACTACAACGTTGCCGTATGCGTCGGCGAGGCACTGGGTTTCGACGTGGCGTGGTTTCTCTAGGTATTTTTCAACGAAGCACTCACCGCGGCCGAAGGCTGCGATTGCCTCGCGGGTTGCCGATTCGAATAGTTCGGCTACTTCGTCCTTGTTATAAGCAACCTTGATTCCGCGGCCACCGCCACCGAATGCTGCCTTGATGGCAACCGGCACGCCGTGAATGGCTACGAAGTCGAGAACCTCTTCGGCTCCCGAAACCGGGTTGATGGTGCCGGGAGCGAGTGGCGCGCCGACCTTCTCGGCAACGTGCCTGGCCGAAACCTTGTCGCCAAGTTGCTCAATCGCTTCTGGGCTTGGGCCAATCCAAATCAGGCCGGCCTTGATTACCGCGCGTGCGAATTCGGCGTTTTCGGCCAAGAAGCCATAGCCGGGGTGAACTGCATCTGCGCCAGATTGCTTGGCGATACCGAGGATCTTGTCGATTACGAGGTAAGTCTCTGCGCTTGTGGTGCCGTGAAGCGCGTATGCCTCATCGGCCAGCTTCACGTGCATTGCGTCACGGTCTTGGTCGGCGTAAACGGCTACCGATCCGATGCCCGAGTCTTTGGCGGCGCGTGCGATTCGCACAGCGATTTCGCCACGGTTTGCAATGAGGACCTTAGTGATCTTGCGTGAAGTCATAATCCATAAGCCTATTGGCTAAAAGGTCGGTTTTACAGGTTCCAGAGACTCGTATATTCGACGCCGAGCTGGAGGCTTAGCGCGCGCAAGGCGCTCAGCGATAGCCCAACCACGGTGTGCGAGTCGCCTTCGATTGATTCGATGAACGCACCGCCGAGCCCGTCGATGGTAAATGCGCCGGCAACCTTAAGCGGTTCGCCGGTGGCAACGTACTTTTCGATTTCTTCGTCACTCAGGTCGGCAAAATTAACCTTGGACGATTTAACCAGACCGGTTGAGGGGGAAAGCTCGCCCGAAACGGGGTTGCGGTTGTCGATAAGCCAGTGTCCGGTGTGCAGCGTGCCGCTGTGGCCACGCATGCGCTTCCAGCGATCCAGAGCCACCTGGGGCTCATGTGGCTTGCCTAGGGCCTCGCCGGCAAATTCGAGAGCCGAATCGCAGCCGATAACCAACGCTCCGGCCGCTTCAGGCAGTGCTGCAACGGCTTCGGCCTTCGCCTTTGCTAAAACGTTCACCATGTCTTCGACCGATGAGATTAGCCCAAGTTCGTTTGCTCGCTGGGCAACCGCGTCTTCGTCCACGCCGGGGGCGATAGTCACGGGTTCGATGCCGCCCGAGCGAAGCAGAGTCAGGCGGGCGGGGCTGGTTGATGCAAGAACAAGGGTGGTCACGCTTCGAGTCTGGCACACTTGAGAGGTGAGTAAAAGTGAATCCTGGCTAGGCCGCGAAATCGAAACGACCATTGAGAAGGTCGCGCACGGTGGCGTGTTCGTTGCCCGGCACGAGGGGCGAGTTTTGTTCGTCTCGCACGTGCTGCCTGGCGAGGTAGTCAAGGTCAAGGTTTTCGAAGACCGTGGCGGTTCGTTCTGCCGCGCCGAGCCAATCGAAATCATTAAGCCATCGCCAGATCGCGTGAAGCACTTCTGGAAGTCCGCGGGTGTTGGCGGTGCCGGTGGTGCCGAGTTTGGCCACATCAAACTTTCTCGCCAGCGCGAGCTCAAGGCCGACGTTCTCGAAGAGGCCCTAGACCGCATGGCCGGAATCAAGCGTCGCGTTGAGGTTGAGGCAGCTCCAGGCGACGACGAAGCAAACGGCCTCGGTTACCGCATGCGAGTGCAGCTTCACGTTGATGAGGCTGGTTTTGCTGGCCCTTATAAAGAGCGCAGCCACGAGGTTGTCCGGGTGAAAGACCTACCTCTGGCCGTTGAAGAAATCGTTGAGTTGAGCGTTCACACCAAAAACTGGCAGGACGTCTCAAAAATCGAGATCGCGGCTTCGTCGGCGGGTCAGTTGCAGTGGAAGATTGACAAAAAACTCAAGGGTGATGAGCGCCTGATCGAGCGAGCAGCCGGCCGCACATTCAGAATCTCTGGCGGTGGATTCTGGCAGGTTCACAAGAAGGCCCCAGAACTCCTTACCAGTTGCGTCCTCGGCTTCATCGACAAGGTTGGCTTCAAGAAAGAAGAAAACAACCTTGACCTCTATGGCGGTGTTGGCCTGTTCGCTAGTGCGCTCGCAGGCAAGTTCGGCAAGGATGTCCGGGTGACCACGGTTGAAGCGTTCAAGCAGGCTACAGAAGACGCCAAGCTAAACATCGCCGACATGCCTAAGGCCCAGGCCATATGCACCCCCGTTGAGCGCTTCTTAAATACCCAGAAGGCCGCCGACACAATCGTTCTCGACCCGCCACGTTCTGGTGCCGGTGCAAAAGTCGTTGGCCAGATTTTGAAGCTCGAACCACGCCACGTGGTCTACGTAGCTTGCGACCCTGTCGCACTGGCACGTGACCTTAAGCAGTTCTTAGCATCGGGTTACGAGCTCGCCGACATTCGTGCATTCGACTTGTTTCCGCACACGCACCACGTAGAGGCAGTGGCAAGCCTCGTCAAGAAATGACCCAAGGCGGCCCTCGCTCGAGCATTGCGCTCAGAAGAATTGACCGACTGACCGGCCGAGTCTTCACAATCGGTGCGATTCTTACCGGCAGCGAGACCGTCGTGCATGCTATCGAGCAGTCACCAAAACTCGACCCACTTTGGTTGTGGCTGGCGCTTGGCGCCCTGATAGCAGCCCAACTCTATAACTTCGTCAATTTTTGGTTTCTGCAAGGGCATCGCTGGGGTTATCTGCTTCACGGTGGCGCCTACGTGGTTGCCTTTGCGACATGGCCACTTCAGGTTGGAGTAGCCAACTCTTTTGAGCACGGCGTGAACCCTTGGCTTTGGTGGGCGAGCGGCCCAGTATCGATCGCGGTTGGAATGTTTGTCCCGAGACTTTGGGCATTCGCCTATATGGCTTTTGTGCCAATCAGCTGGTTTATTTTGCACCTCTCCAGAGTTGGTGGGCACGAGAGCCTCGACGGCGTTATTACCGACGCTATCTACATAACTTTGTTCCCTGGGACTCTTGTGGCACTGGTTTGGATGCTTCGCCAAGCAGCCAACCGAGCAGACGCGGCCGCCGACGAATCTCTCGACAACCAGATCGCCCAGGTCACCAAAGAGGTTCAAATGCGTGAGCAGAGCAGAATCGATGCGATTTTGTACACCAGCGTCTTTGACACACTAAAAGCTGCCGCGAAAGCAAAGAATTCTCGTGACTACGCGAACGCGGTCGAGTTGAGTAAGGAAAGCCTCGAGCGAATCGAACTGACCAATAGGCCTCAGCCAGAAGCAGTCTCAACAATGTCCATTTTCCACACACTGGAAAAAATCGTTGCCAAGCTCGACCCCAAGTGTGAGTTGAGCATTAGAGGCTCGAGTCTCACATTTGTTCCTAAAGAGGTTGCGACAGCGCTCTCCGACGCGGCGGTGCAGGCACTCAACAACTCATTGCAACATGCGGGTGAAAACGCAGAACGCAAAATCCACCTAAAAAGCTCGAAGCGCGGGGTCAAGTTGGTAATTAGCGACAACGGGATTGGCTTCAGGCCTTCGCGTGTGCCAGACCAGTCTCTCGGTTTTCGTTTTGTGATAATCAAACGCGTCCAATCTGTCGGTGGTCAGGTGCACATTGATTCGACCCCTTCACACGGCACTCAGGTTGTCCTCGAGTGGGAGGAAAAGAATTGATTCGCATCCCTAGATGGCCGATGGCAACCACGGCTCTCCTACTCGGCCTCATGCATGCCGGTTTGGGGATCTATTGGAGCAGCAGCTACCGAAACCAAATAGTCGGCACCGTCGCCGTCATTTTCTATGTTGGTGTTCTGAGCTCCACGATGCTTGCGTTCAAAGGGCTACACATGCCGGCCTGGCAGGGTTTGCTAAACCTGCTTGCCGCAACACTGCTGCCACGCGTAATCGAAGCGCAGGTTGATCCGCACTTCTACGGCACATACGCGACCTGGTACGTTGGCGGTTTAGCGGTTCTTCTCGGGGCCACTGCCCTTCGCGGGCAGTTGCATTTCGCCTGGGGTGGCCTACTAATTGCTACTGCCGAAATCATTCTTTGGGAGGGTTTAGAGAATCTTTTGCGAAGCGGCTGGGTGGGCATGGTCCTCCTCGTCGTCATCGGCCACGCGGCAAACCTCGGAATGAAGCGATCAGAAAGCGACATCGATCGAGCAAATCAAGCATCTAGCGAGGCTGCAGTAAACGCCAGGCGTGTTGCCGTTGCTCTAGAAACTCAGAGCAAAACATTCGACGAATGGGTTCCGAATATTCAGAACTTGCTTCGCAGAGTCATCGCGCAAAAAGGCAAGCTTTCTGAAGAAGACCGCCGCGAGGCGCTACTTCTCGAAGCGCAGCTCAGTGACGAAGTAATGGGTGGCGACATACTCGATAAACGTGTGAGCCGCGCGGTGCGCCAAGCCAGATTGCGCGGTGTTGAGGTTTACCTGATGGACGACGGCGTTTTAGCAACCTTGCAAACAGTAGAACTCGCCGAAGTTCGCCAAAAAATCGTGGACGTAATCAACGAACAAAGGTCAGGTAAGGTCACGGTGCGAGCTGCCTTTGGCAATCGCTGGCGCGTTAGCATCATCGCCTTCGAACGTGGTTCGAAGATCGCAAATGTCGACTGGAAGTTTTAGCCGATAACTGCGTCGCGCAGAATGTCTAGGCGAAGAGCGCCCAGGTTCAGTGCGTCGCGGTGGAACTTCTTGATGTCCCAGTCGGCTCCGGCCTTAGCCTTGGCTTCGTCACGAATCTGCTCCCAGACTCGCTGGCCAATCTTGTAGCTAGGTGCCTGCCCTGGCCAACCAAAGTAGCGATGAACCTCAAAGTTGATGAATTCTGGTGACATGTTGCAGTTCTGGCTGAAGAACTCAACGGCGTAGTCAAAATCCCACTTGCCGGTGCCGTCAAGGCGTGGCTTGTCGAGGTGAACTGAGATGTCTAGAACCACGCGAGCAGCACGCATGCGCTGGCCGTCGAGCATACCCAAGCGGTCGCCTGGGTCGTTCAAGAAACCAAGATCCTGCATTAGGCGCTCGGCGTAAAGTGCCCAGCCTTCGCCGTGGCCGGAGCACCAGTTGGCCATACGACGCCAATTGTTCAGCTCTTCGCGGTTGTAGACCTGAGTCGCGATCTGCAGGTGGTGGCCAGGCACGCCCTCATGGTAAACGGTGGTGGTTTCGCGCCAGGTGTCGAACTCGGTGACGCCGGCCGGAACAGACCACCACATGCGTCCTGGCCGGCTGAAGTCATCGGTTGGGCCGGTGTAGTAGATGACGCCAGAGTTGGTCGGCGCAATCATGCACTCGAGGGTGCGTAACTTTTCTGGAATATCAAAGTGGGTTGCACCAAGTTTCTCAATTGCTTCATCGCTCAAGCGCTGCATCCACTTTTGAAGTTCGTCGGTGCTGTGCAATTTGCGGCTCGGGTCATTGTCTAGGTGAGCGATTGCTTCAAGAACGGTTGCGCCTGGCAGAATCTCGTTTGCCACGGCCTCCTGCTCGGCCTTTACGCGGGCAAGCTCTTCGATACCCCACTGCAGGGTTTCTTCGAGATCCATTGCCTTGCCGACAAACTGTTCGCTAAGTAGCGCGTAACGCTCGCGGCCGATTGCATCGCCAGCGGTTGCTGCTGGCGCGAGTTCGTCGCGCAAGAAGTTCTGCAGTTTTGCGTAGGCGGCGGTGGCCACCGCGCTGGCGGCACCGAGCTCTGAACGAAGGCTGTCGGGTAGATCCTTGCCATCGGCTTTTGCAAAGTTGGCGAAGAAGCCGTTTTCGCCGGTGATGTTGTTGAGGTCGTTCACGACCCAGTTGACCTGGCGAATGGCGGGAGTGTTGTTTTCGGCAATGCCGAGGCGAAGAGTCTCGATGTAGCCCTCAACTGCACCCTCAACGGCACGCATTCGCTTGGCCACGTTCTCCCAGTCGGCCACTGTTGCTACGGGGGTTAGGTCGAAGATGTCACGGATGTTTTGTGCCGGTGAGGCGATAACGGCAACATCGCGCTTCCAAAGGCCAGACTCGTGAAGACGGATGCCGAGGTCGAGGTTGGCGGCAAGGGCAGCCTTCGAAACTTCGTCAATTTTGTCTTGAGGCTCCATGCCTTCAAGTTTGGCTAGAAGCTCCTTTTGCAAGTTGTAGTAGTTTTCTGCTGCAGCCGGAGAGTTATCGTCTAGGCGGTCTTCGCCCCCTGGGATGCCCACGTAGGTTGAGAACGAAGGGCTTAGCTCGGCGAGCTTCACCACCCAAGCGTTTGAAAGTTCATCGATCGCTGAAGGCTTGCGCGACATTGCTAATCCAATCCTGGTCTGGTGCTTGCGGTCCATTGACCGAAGCCTGTTACTACGTTGCCGCGAAGCATCGCTGCGCTGCGGTTCCAACTTGATTTTGGCTGGCTAGTAGCCTTCGCCGCCTGCTCGTTTGCCTCAGCCACGGCAGCAGACAGCACGGCCACCACGGCCGCAAGTTCTTCTGGGGTCGGGGATCCAGCCTCGACCCTCAGCAGGTGTTGTAGATCGTCACTCATTACAGTGGAATGTTTCCGTGCTTCTTCGGAGGCAAGCTTGCGCGCTTGGTGCGAAGTGCGCGAAGTGCCTTGATCACCGAAATGCGAGTAGCAGAAGGCTCAATGATTCCGTCGAGTTCGCCGCGCTCAGCCGCTAGGAACGGTGATGCAACGTTGTAGGTGTATTCGGCGGCAAGTTTGGCTCGGACGGCGGCAACGTCTGCTCCAGACTCCTCTGCCTCCTTGATCTTGTCGCGGAACAAGATGTTTACTGCTCCCTGGCCGCCCATTACGGCGATTTCTGCGGTTGGCCAGGCAAGGTTGATGTCACCGCCGAGTTGTTTTGAACCCATGACGATGTATGCGCCGCCGTAGGCCTTGCGAGTGATCACGGTTACCAGCGGCACGGTCGCCTCTGCGTATGCGTAAAGCAGCTTCGCTCCGCGGCGAATAACGCCAGCCCACTCCTGGTCAGCGCCAGGTAGGTAACCGGGGACGTCGACGAGGGTGAGGATTGGAATCGAGAAGGCATCGCAGAAACGAACGAATCGAGCCGCCTTTTCACCGGCGTCGATGTTCAATGTGCCAGCCATCTGTGACGGCTGGTTTGCGATGATTCCCACGCTGCGGCCGTCCACGCGAGCAAAACCGATCAGGATGTTTGGTGCGAAAAGTGGCTGAACTTCGAGGAACTCGTTGTCGTCAACAATCGACTCGATGATCGCGTGCATGTCGTATGGCTGGTTAGGCGAGTCAGGGATGATCTTGTCGAGCAGCCTGTCTTCGTCGGTAATTTCTAACTCGCCGTGAGGCTCGTATGCGACTGTCTCTGAAAGGTTGTTTTCAGGCAAGTAGCTCAACAGATTGCGCGCGTAGTCGAGTGCGTCTTCTTCGTCGCTGGCAAGGTAGTGAGCCACACCAGAGGTCTTGTTGTGGGCAAGCGCGCCACCGAGCTCCTCCATGCCAACGTCTTCACCGGTAACCGTCTTGATGACGTCTGGCCCGGTCACGAACATGTTCGAGGTTTTGTCGACCATGATCACGAAGTCGGTAAGTGCGGGGGAGTAAACGGCGCCACCGGCGGCTGGGCCCATGATGATCGAAATCTGCGGGATCACGCCAGATGCCATCGTGTTGCGCTTGAAGATTTCGCCGTATTTGCCGAGAGCGATTACGCCCTCCTGAATTCGAGCACCTCCCGAGTCGAGGATTCCGATCAGAGGCACACCGGTTGCGATTGCAAGGTCCATCACCTTGATGATCTTGTTGCCGGCTGCCTCGCCTAGCGAGCCGCCGAAGATGGTGAAGTCTTGTGAGAACAGCGCGACCTGGCGGCCACCGATGGTGCCAACGCCGGTTACGACTGCGTCGCCGTAAGGGCGGTTTTTGTCCATGCCGAAAGCGGTTGAACGGTGACGAACAAACTCATCCAGCTCAACGAATGAGCCTGGGTCGAGAAGCATCTCGATGCGCTCACGAGCGGTCTTCTTGCCACGGGCATGCTGTTTGGCAATCGCGGCCTCGCCACTGGCGTAGACGGCCTCGTGGTAGCGGTGCTGTAGGTCTGCGATCTTGCCTGCAGTGGTGCCCAAATCTGGCGTTGGTTTTGCGTCAGTCATGAATAACACCCTACTCGCGGGTGGCGTGAAACCTAAACTAGCCAGCATGGATCTTTCACGTTCAGAATCACTGGTTTCGTCGCTCAACTATGTAGCAGAGACCGGCTCAACCAATGCCGACTTGGCCGCCGCGGGTGGCGACGACCTCACCGTCTTGGTGGCTGGCTCGCAAACCGCAGGCCGAGGCCGCGCGGGTCGAGAGTGGTCTTCGCCAATCGGTTCTTCGCTCGCGGTCTCGATTTTGTTGCGCCCCAAGTTTGAGAGTCTGACTTGGCTGCCGCTCATGGCGGGATTGGCTATGACTCGAGCTGTGCGCTCGCTCGGGGTTGAGGCCGATCTCAAGTGGCCCAACGATGTGCTGGTGAACGAGCGAAAGATTAGCGGGGTTCTAAGCGAATTAATCGACGCCTCGACAGTGATTATTGGGGCTGGGCTAAACCTAAAACAAAGCCAAGAAGAGTTGCCCATCGCAAACGCGACTTCGCTCGCGCTTGAGGGGGTCTCGGTTGACCTACCCCAGGCTCTCCACGCGTACCTCAGCGAATTTGTTCCTCTTTATAAGAACTTCGACGAACACTCACTTCGCGATTCAGTTCGAGAGGTTTGTGGAACTCTTGGCCAAGAAGTGCGGGCGATCATGCCGGGCGATAGCGAAGTGGCTGGTAAGGCGATTGACATCGATGCCACCGGGCGCCTGCTGATCAATGTGGCCGGCGAGAACACGCTTTATGCGGTAGGTGCCGGCGACATCGTTCACCTGCGCCACAATTAACCTGTGCAAAAAATCGAGCGACTCCGCCCACGCCTGGTTCGTCTTTGGTGGCCAACTTTGCTGCTTGGTATCAGCAGCGCGGTTTACGGTTTTTTCGTTGGCAAACAGCTAGACCCAAATTTTGCGACAACTCTTTACCTAGGTCTTGTTGTTGCGTTGTTCTTTTTGTGGCTCCTGCCAACGCTTTCTTACCTCGGCACCTTTCTTGACATCTACGAAGATCAACTCGTTGCGCGAAAAGGTGTTTTTGGAATTAAGCGAGTTGTTGCTTTCAACCACATTGAAGACATCGCAGGCAGCGTTGCCAGAGGTTTGGTGATTAACGTGAAAGTTGAGAAGCCGCTCGTGCTCAAGGGCTACCCAAAGCCGAAGGCGATCGCTGCCAAGCTGATTGCTCTGGCAAAATAGTCTTATGTTGAAAATCGGTGTAATCGGCGGCGGGCAATTGGCTCGCATGATGGTGCCACCCGCAGTTGCCCTTGGCCTTGAGTTGAGTGTGCTGGCCGAAACCGAAGGTTCTTCGGCCGCTATCGCGGCAACCCAAATCGGCGACTACAACCAGCTCGAAGTTGTTCGTGAATTTGCCAAGACTGTCGACGTAATCACGTTCGATCACGAGCACGTGCCACTTTCAATTCTCGAGACATTGCTTATTGAAGGCGTTTCTGTCCACCCTTCACCTAGGGCACTTCGTTTCGCCCAAAACAAACTCGAGATGCGCCGCCGACTGGGGGCACTAAATCTGCCGATGCCAGATTGGGCCGAGATCAACACGCCTGAAGAATTACAAGAATTTTTGGACGCCCACGGCGGCGAAATTATTTTGAAGACTCCAATCGGTGGTTACGACGGCAAGGGCGTTCGAGTAATTCGAAAGGTGGCCGAAGCCGAAGACTGGTTTGCATTTGCGCCACTCCTAGCCGAAGAGAAGGTTTCTTTCAACCGTGAGCTGGCACAGCTTAGTGCGAGAAGTTCCACCGGTGAATACCGCGCCTGGCCACTGGTTCAAACCGTTCAACTCGACGGAGTTTGCTCAGAAGTTTTAGCGCCAGCGCCAAACGCAAATGATGCAACCCTTGCCTACGCGGTCGAGATCGCCCGCCAGGTTGCCGAAGGGCTCGACGTCACCGGCGTTCTTGCGGTCGAGATGTTCGAAACCACAGACGGACGCCTAGTCATCAACGAGTTGGCCATGCGTCCGCACAATTCGGGTCACTTCTCTATTGAGGGCTCGGTCACCAGCCAGTTCGAGCAGCACCTCCGGGCGGTTGCTGGCCTGCCGCTAGGCTCGACAGACATGACCGGCGAGAGTGCCGTCATGGTCAACCTCCTCGGGGTCGACGAAACCAACGACTTTGTCTCGCACTATCGGCACGCGATGCAGCTTCACCCGCACGCAAAGTTTCACACCTACGGCAAGGCTGCGCGCAAGGGTCGCAAGATGGGTCACGTCACCGTTGTTGCGAACGAAGCCGGCTGGGCTTTGGCGGAGGCGCGCGCCGCTGCCGCCGTTTTGCTTCACGGATAGCAATATTGTCTAAATAACGACAGGAGACCGCTTTGGTTCAGCCAATCGTCGGCGTAGTAATGGGTTCAGACTCTGACTGGAACGTGATGTCAGATGCTGCTCAGGCATTAAAAGAGTTCGGCATCGAATACGAGGTCGAGGTCTTGAGTGCCCACCGCACCCCAGAACGCATGATCGAGTGGGGCAAAGCCGCCGCTGGTCGCGGCATCAAAGTGATCATCGCCGGTGCCGGAGGCGCAGCCCACCTGCCTGGCATGCTTGCCAGCGTGACCACGCTGCCTGTGGTCGGAGTCCCAGTCGCCCTAGCCAAGCTTGACGGCATGGATTCGCTGCTTTCGATCGTGCAGATGCCTGCTGGCATCCCGGTAGCGACGGTCTCAATTGGAGGCGCTCGCAATGCCGGAATCCTCGCTGCCAGAATCATCGGTACCAACGATGAGTCGATGGCGAAGAAGCTTGCAGCTTTCGGCGAATCGCTAAAGGACGCCGTAGCCGAGAAGAACGAGAAACTGAAATCTCAGATCTAAGCAACTCCCTGTTTCGACGCTTCGACACTGCAACACCTCAGCAGATGCGTAAGCGTGCGATTTTCTTACTCATTCTGGGTTTGTTGTTGCCAGGAAGCCCGCAACTTTTGGCGGGTAATCGCCTGCTTGGGAAAATCGGTATTCGCGCAACAATCGTCGGTTGGGTATCAATCGCTATTTTGGCAGTGCTTTTTTTCGTTAAGCGATCTTGGGTGCTGACTCTTTTGACCACCCCAACCCTCGGTGGCATCGTCTCGATCATTCTTTACGTCTACGGTTTTGGGTTTGCCATTTTGCTTCTCGATGCTTTCAGGCTTAGCCTGCTCGGCAGGCTTTACCCTGTGGGCCGCTACGTGATAATTTCGCTGTTCCTGATCTTCTCGTTCCTGGCCGCAAGCGTCTTCGTGACCGGCGCCAACATCCTAAAAACCGCAGACAACACCGTTGAGTCGATCTTCTCGCAAAAGGGTTTCTCGAGCGCGAGCAATGGTCGATACAACATTCTGCTTCTCGGCTCAGACGCTGGCAAAGACCGTTTTGGCGTGCGAACCGACTCGATGTCGGTGCTGAGTATCAACGCCGACACCGGCGCAATGGTGAACATCGGTATTCCTCGCAACCTTCAGCACGCACCAATTCCGGCCGACTCACCGCTTCGAAAGTTTTATGGCGAGAGCTGGGACGACCTGATGAACGCGGTTTACAAGAATGTCACCGACAACCATTCCAGCGCGTATCCAGATGCTCGCAAGAACGGTTCGACCCCTGGAATCGAAGCGGTTCGGGATCTCGCCGAGGGTGTCACGGGCTTAAAGATTCAGTCTTACGTGATGATCAATATGACCGGTTTCAAGATGTTGGTTGACACGGTCGGTGGTTTGACCGTTGATGTGAAACAGCGACTACCAATCGGAGGGCAACTCGATGATGGTTCTGACGCGAGTGGCTGGATCGAACCCGGAGTGCAGACTCTCGACGGTCGCCTAGCGCTCTGGTATGCCAGAAGTCGCCACGGAACCTCTGACTATTCCCGCATGGCTCGCCAGCATCAAATTGAGCAGTTGCTTCTCAAGAAGATCACACCGGCCTTTGCGTTATCGCATTTTGAAGCGTTGACTAACGCGGCCAAGAATTTGATAACCACCAACATTCCTGACGGCATGGCGGCTACCTATGTTGACCTAGCACTAAGCGGCAAGGGCAAGAGAATCAAGTCGGTTGAGCTCGTACCAAAATATGGCTTCGAACCAGACGTCCCCAACTATGAAAAGATTCACACCGCTATCGCCGTGGCTATTAAGGCCAGCAAGTAAACTTTCAAAGACAGGAGGGATGACTTGGATCTCGCAACATACGCCGCTGAAAACGGCCTGAAACGCGTTGGGGCTCGCCCTCCATTCATTGCCTACGTCAAAGAGGCTTGGGGTCGCCGCGATTTTGCTTGGACTCTCTCGTCGTTTACCAACAAGGCTGCAAACGCCCGAAACCGACTAGGTCGCTGGTGGATGGTTCTCACCCCAGCGATGCAGGGCGTGATGTACGGCCTAATTTTCGGCGTGATCCTCGGAGCCAGAAACCGCCCAGAGCACTTTATTTCTTACCTCTTTTGCGGAGTCTTCTTGTTTTCGTTTATGCAGGGGACTTTTAGTAACGGCGCCACATCTGTCACCGGTAACGCAGGCCTAGTCAAGAGCCTCAGTTTTCCGAGGGTTTTGCTGCCGCTATCGGCAACTATTCAGCAGTTCATCAACCTCGTGCCCCAGCTCGGCCTGCTGCTCATCACCGTCGCCGGCGACACCGCGATCAGCGGCTTTGGGTTTCCGCTCACCTGGAAGTGGCTGCTGTTTATCCCGGCGATGATCTTGATGGTCCTATTCGGTGCCGGCAGCTCGATGCTTGCCGCACGACTAACCGTTCAGTTCAGTGACCTAAATAAGGTGATTCCTTTTGCTTTCAGGATCATCTTTTACAGCTCGGGAATCTTCTACAGTCTCGACGCAATTTTGAAGAATCACCCAACCATTGGTGCGATTCTCAAGTTCAACCCTTTTGCCGCTTACATCAACCTGGTTCGTGGAATCCTGATTCCGGGGCGAGAGGCCACAGCCGAACTTTGGTTGATCTGTGCTGGTTGGGGCATTTTGTTGCCTGCCGTCAGCCTTCTGCTGTTCTGGAAGGTGGAGGAGCGTCATGGTCGCGAAGACTAAAAAGGCAGCCTCGAATGCTGGTCGTAAACCAGTCGTCGTAGTCGATAACGCACACGTCATTTACAAGGTTTTTGGCACCGGCCGCAAAGTCACCGGAAACATCGCAAAAGGTGGTTTGTTCACCAAGAAGATTCGTGTGCGCGAAGTCCACGCGGTCAAGGGTGTTTCTTTCACGATTTACGAAGGTGAATCGGTTGGAATCATCGGCAGTAACGGCTCGGGCAAGTCATCGCTGATGCGCGCTGTTGCCGGCCTAACCCCGCTTGCCGAAGGCGCCGTTTACGCATTTGCTCGCCCAAGTTTGCTTGGCGTTGGAGCAGTACTTTTGCCAGCGCTTAGCGGTGAGCGCAACATCATTCTCGGTGGCCTGGCCATGGGTTTCAGCAAAAAAGAGATCCAGTCCAAAGCCGAAGACATCACCAAGTTTGCTGGCATTGAGGAGTTCATCGACTTGCCGATGCGCACCTACTCGAGCGGTATGTCAGCTCGCCTTCGCTTCGCCATCGCCGCAGCAAGAAACCACGACATCCTGATCATCGACGAAGCCTTGGCGGTTGGTGACCAAGAGTTCAGAGCAAAATCTGAGGCACGCATGCGCGAGATGCGCGACCAAGCAGGCACCGTTTTCTTGGTTAGCCACAGCATGAAGTCGATTCTCGACACCTGCAACCGAGTTATTTGGATCGAAAAAGGCGTTTTGAAGATGGACGGCGACCCCGAAACCGTCACAAATGCCTACAACGACTACATCGGCTCCACGACAATCGACTAAACGCATGTCACTCAAGACGTATCCGGCTGTCAGCGTACTGATGCCAGTGCTAAACGAAGAAAGCCACCTTGCGTCGGCAGTCTCATCGGTGCTTTCGCAGGGTTACCCCGGCAAGTTTGAGCTCTTGTTGGCTCTCGGCCCAAGCCGTGACTCGACAAACGAAATTGCCGCAAGGCTCGCCAAAGCCGATAAGCGCGTTCGCCTGATCGAAAATCCGCGTGGTTTGACCACGGTTGGTTTGAACGAGGCGATTCGACAGGCCAAGCACGACTACATTGTTCGCGTGGACGCACACAGCGAGCCGAGCGAGAATTACATGACGCGTGGCATCGAAATTTTGCTTGAAACGGGGGCCGACCTTCTTGGCGGCGTAATGGCGGCGAAGGGCAAGAGCGCGTTTCAGAAAGCTGTTGCCTGGGCTTACACCAGCCGATTCGGCGTTGGCGGTGCGGCGTATCACGTTGGCGGTGCGGCTGGCGAAGCCGAGTCTGCCTACCTGGGTATTTTCAAGAAGAACGCATTGGGCCGGGTCGGCGGCTACAACGAAGAAATTATTCGTGGCGAGGATTGGGATCTCGCGCAGCGCATTAAGCAGACCGGCGGTTTGGTTTGGTTCAGCCCTGAGTTGCGCGTGACCTACTGGCCTCGCGGCCGATTCAATCGTTTGGTGAAGCAGTTCTATTCGACTGGTGTTTGGCGCGGTGAACTAACCCGCCGCAACTTTGCCACCGCATCTAAGCGCTACTTCGCGCCGCCAATGGCTCTCGCAGCCATTTTGGTCGGGTTGGGGCTTTTGGCATTCGGTCATGTTCTCGGCTTGATCCCATTGGCCGGGTATCTGCTCGGTGTTGCGGGTCTAGCTGCCACGGCGCCGCAGCTTTCGCTTAAGGCTCGAATCGGCGTCCTAGTTGCTTTGCCAACCATGCACCTCAGCTGGGGTTATGGCTTTTGGGTTGGTTTGATTCGCGGCGCAAACATGCGCACCGTCGACAGGAGCAGGGTTTAGTGGACGTCAAACGCCTAATGAAAACCTATTCGCCAACTCGCGTGATGGGCGCTCTGCGTCGACGCGGTTCAGCTTATGTTCGCAAACTGCAATACCACCCTGGTAGGACCAAGCAACTAGAAAACACTGTGTTGTTTGAGTCTCATCGAGGTTCGATGGTCGGCTGTAACCCGCTGGATATTTTCTTGGAACTTAAGGCAAAGCACCCCGAACTCAAGTTTTACTGGGCTGTTGCTAAAGGTGTTTCAGCGCCAGCAGGTTCGACTGCTGTCGAGTTCGGCTCCGGTGCCTACCTTCGCGCGCTGGCAACCTCTAAGTGGTTAGTGAACAACACCAATTTTCCGTGGTATTTCAGAAAGGTAGAAGGTCAGGTTTACCTGCAAACCTGGCACGGCACGCCCCTCAAGCGTTTGGCTAGAGACATCGCTACGAACTACCTGACCAAGAGTTACTTGGACACCATGGATCGCGAGGCTGGCTTTTGGGATTACCTGATCACGCCAAACGAATTCTGCACGGTGATTCTGCCAAACGCGTTCGGGTTCAACGGCGAGGTCATTGAGAGCGGCTACCCACGAAACGACAGACTCACCACTTCTACTTCCAGGGATCGCCAGCGAATTCGCGAATCTATCGGCGTTAGCGACCCGAGCGTCAACCTGGTGCTTTACGCGCCAACCTGGCGCGACTTCAAACGCACGGCGACGGGCAAATGGGACACCGTGAATTTCATGGACCCAAACATCGAACTCCCCGAGGGCTTCAAGATGATGTTCCGTGGCCACTCGAACACCATTGATGCCCACACGGCAAAGGTGGCTGGAAATTCGATTGATGTGACCACCTACCCAGACGTCACCGATCTTTACATTGCCGCCGACGTCCTGATAACCGACTATTCGTCGGTGATGTTCGACTACACGGTTACCGGCAAACCGATCATGTTTTTGGCCCCTGACCTAGAGCGCTACCGTGCGGAGCGTGGATTCTATTTCGACTTCGAAAACGAGGCACCGGGCCCGATTTTGCAAGACGACAAAGAGGTGCTAGCAGCTCTCACCCGACTTGATTCAATCTCAAACCAGTACCTCGACAAGTACCGCGCTTGGCAACAAAAGTTCAATGACCTTGAAGACGGCAGCGCCTCAAAGCGTGTTGTAAAGCGGGTCTGGGGCTAGTGGACCAGCTAAAACGACTTATCCGTCGAGCGCTCGCTCGAGGAGTAGTGCCAGCCTGCTACTACGCCGCCAAGCGCATCGCTTGGCGTTTAAACCGAGGCGTTCGAAGGACACTCGAGCCTAAGGTGACCGTTGTTTTGCCGGTATACAACGTAGAGGCGTATTTGGCCGATGCCGTGAAAAGCATCCTCGGTCAAGGCTGGGGAAACCTGGAACTCATCGCAGTGAATGATGGCGCCACCGATGGTTCGCTCGCGATTCTTGAAAAGTTGGCTAAGCGTGACTCTCGCCTAAAGATTCACACCAAACCGAACGGCGGCCTCGGTGCAGCTCGAAACACTGGTGTTTCGCTTATCAAAGACACCGACTACCTTATGTTTGTCGACTCAGATGACATCTTGCCGCTCGGCACAATTAGGCGCTACGTTGAAGCTCTCGAACTTAGTTCTTCACCTTTGGCAATTGGTCGCCCAGGCTGCTTCTACGGAGCCAGATACTTTGATCGCCCGGGTTTCAAATCGACCTATGCCCAAGACCAACGTGAGGTAACGGTAAATGAGATACCTGATGTTGTGGGTGACCTCACCGCATGGAACAAGTTCTTCAAGTGGGATTTCTACAAGGGTGCAAAATTCCCTGAAGGTATTCGCTACGAAGATATGACCCTCATGATGAAGCTGCTTCTAAAGGCGCCAACCATCGATGTCATCTCGGCTCGGCAGTACGCATGGCGTGTGCGAGGCGAAGGTGAATCGCTCTCAAAAATGACCACCGAACTCAAGAGTCTCAACGACCGAATAGGTTCAATGCGTGAAATCGTGGCCATGCTCAAGAAGGCCGTCAAGGCAGGCAAAATTGACGAAGCGGTTTACATGGGTTACCTGAGCAGGGCGATCACTCTCGACCTGCAGCTTTTTGCCCCGGCAATCGAAGAAGCCAACCTGAGCTTCTTTGCCGCATTCAAACTCGCGGCTAGCGAGTTGCTCCGTGACGCCGACGAAGCGGTTTGGGCAAACGCTGGTGGCCAATACAAAGCAATCGTGCGCGAAGCGATGAACGGCTCTCGGGCATCGACCGTGCGCCGCTTACAGGAATCACGCAGGTAGCGGTCTTACTCTTGAATTAGGCGCCAAAGGCGTTTATTAGCCGTTCCCGGCTTTAGGAGGTCAAAGAATGAAACACAGACTAGCGTTTGCCTCGGTGGCATTAGCCTCGACCCTCGCTCTTGGTGGTTGCGCGTTTCTAACCCCGAACTGGAATGCCCTGCACCCAACCGCGAAGCCGACCCCTAGCAAACCGACTTCGAGTGCCACGCCTACGCTAACAGCCACCAACCCAGCGAAACTTGCATCGGTTGATGTGATGGTTTTGTCTGCGACTGCCGACGACACCGGGATCGATATTGTTGCGCAAGCGTCTAACATCAGCGAAGACGGCGGCACCTGCACGTTGATCGTCAGTCAAGCTGCCACTAAGAAGATTTTGCAGGCCAAAAGTGAAGCCAATGTCACCGACACTCAGTGTTTTCCTTTTCACCTCCCGCTGACCGGTTTCGCAAGTGGTGTGGCAACTTTCACGGTGAGTTACGTTTCACCAACCTCAACCGGCAACTCATCGGTTGGCCAGGTCGTGATTCCATAACCCATGTTTAGTTCGGTCAAGCGTTCGATTGCAGCCACAGTTTCGCTACTGCTGGTAGTGATTGGGCTGACCGCGCTGGGTGCAACTTCGGCGCAGGCCGAACAAAACGGAAAAATGTTTGACCCTGGCTTGATCATCAGCGACAGCGTGTTCTTTGACTTTGGCACAATGACCGTCGCCGACATCCAGCGTTTTCTAGACAGCAAAGTGCCAATTTGCAACGCAAACGATGGCGGCCCGACCTGCTTGCGCTATTACAAGCAAGACACCCAGGCCAAGGCTGGCGAGGCAGGCAGATGCACCGCGTTGCCAGCGAAAACGGCGCAAAGTTCGGCTCAGATTATTTTCGACATCGCCCACGCCTGCGGCATCAACCCCCGCGTCTTGATCGTGCTCTTGCAAAAGGAGCAGGGCCTTGTTCAGGCGACTAACCCGACCGCTTATATGTATAAAGCGGCGACCGGCTACGGTTGCCCAGACTCCAACCCGGCAATTTGCGGCAAAGGATCGGTTATCACCGGTTTGTTCAACCAGCTCTACCGCGCAGCTGGCCAGTTTCAGTGGTACGGCGACCCAACCGGTTCGTTCACATACCTAAAGGTCGGTAAAACCACTTCGATGCGCTACCACCCCGATGCTTGCGCTGCCAAGAATTCCAGCGGAACCTGCACTTCATGGGTCAACAAGTGCGGCAATGCAAGTTTTGTTCTCAAGAGTCAGGCCACCGCAAACCTTTACTACTACACGCCCTACGTGCCTAATGCCAGTGCGATAAAAAACCTTTACGGCAGCGGTGACTCCTGCAGTTCCTACGGCAACCGAAACTTTTGGCGATTCTATTCAGACTGGTTCGGTAGCACCATCGGTGGTGGGTTCTTATTGAAAAGCAAGACCTCTGGCACCTACCTAATTGTTGACAACAAGAAGTACTTGATCGAAGAGCAAGGGCTCGCAGATTCTCTTGCCCCACTCGGCCCGCTCGGCGTAATTTCAGATGATTACCTGAACTCGTTTACTGATTCAGGCAAACTCACCAGACTGGTCAAGTCGAGCACCGGTTCGCTGTTCTTAATCGACCAAGGTAAAAAGTTCACCGTCGCTAACTGTGATGTAGCCGTGAGCTTGAGCCTCGACTGCTCTCTCGCGGTTGCGCTCACGCCAAACCAGCTCTCGGCCATACCGGCCGGCGGTAGCGCAACCTCCTACGTTGTTGACACCGATGGCAGTCGCTACCTGATTGAGGATGGCCTCAAGCGCCAGATTCTTGACGATGCCTCCCTCGCCGCCGAAGCCATTCGACTACCGGCAAAAAGTTCGCTCGGGCTGACTGCCTTTGGCTACCTGCCTTGGGGGCCACCAGTAGCTCGCCAAGGAACCTTATTCACCAACAAGACCAATGGGCACCAGGGCGTCTACATCGGCGACCAGTTCTTCGAAATCGACCCTGCGTTTGCAAAAGAAGTCGACTTTTCTGCCTGGTTCACCAAATCGGCAGGAACCCTAACCTCGGCTGGACTTTCTCAGATCTACAGCAACGTGATGGTTGGCCCGTTCGTTGAAAGCACGCTCGGAACCTTTGTCATTACTGCCGGAGGTCGCAGGCAGCTTTCAAACCCTGACGAATTCGTAGTAAACCCGCCTCACGTGAACTCCGCATTTGTTTCGTCCATCGCTAGCGCAGGTGATGCGCTAACCGCTCCGATGCTAGCTAAACGAGCAAACGGTTCAGTCGTTCTTATTACTGGCGCGCAACAGCGACCGATGGCGGGTCGAACCGACCTAACCCTACTCACCTCTTCGCTAGGCGCGGCCTCAACAGTGTTGGGTGCAACTGCGCTTGGTGACATTGCCGAAGGGCCGGCAGTGTTTGCGCCTGGCTCGGCCCTCAAAGCCAAGAAGTCCGGCGCTTTTTATTACGTGGACTCCTACAGCCGACTCGTATCGTTCGCTAACGCCGGCGCCTTCAACGTCCTCGAATTGGATGATGTGCGAACCGTTGCTGACGCCCTTATCGCGGCAAATAAGCAGGCCAAATACAGTGGCCTGTTAGTCGAATGCGGGGGAGTGGTCTCTATGCCTTCTTACGGCACCTTGACGCCGGTCGCGCCAGCCGCAGTTAGTTCTTGGCCGGGTAAGCCTTTTCACCTCAGCGCCGAGACCTGCGATCGCTACATACCAACCGGGCTAACCGTCGGTAGCTTAGTGCGCGATGGCGACTCCGGCGTGGGTTATTACGTTGCAGGTGGCAAGAAGCACCTCATCACGTCAACGGCTATTTACCGCTCGCTCAAAGGGGCAAGCGCAGGCTACGTCGACGCCGAACCAGCACTGCTAGCTCAACTATCAACCGGGGCTAAGGCGACGGCAAAGACGTCTCCGGTTGTGCCAGTGCCACCGGCCGGCAAAACCTACAAGGTGGTTGCTGGTGACAGTCTCGGCGCAATTGCAGGGAAGTTTAAAACCACAGTTGCGATTTTGAAGGCGCTAAACAAACTCACCACCGACACCATTCGCGTGGGCCAAGTGCTTACGATTCCTTAGACTTGAGCCATGTCTAAACAGGTCGTAATTCTTGCCGCTGGCATGGGCACTCGTCTTGCCCGCCCGCTACCAAAGCCGCTAACCGAACTTCGCGACGGCCGCTCGATCATGAAGCAGCAGTTCGACAACCTAGAAACCGCGTTTGGTTCAGAGTTTCGCGCAATGATCGTCGTGGGTTTCAAGCTCGAAGCAATCATCGAGCGTTTCCCGGCAGCCACCTTCGTCTACAACGAGTTCTACGACCAAACCAACACTTCAAAGAGCTTGCTGAAGGCTCTGCGTGCTTCGGGCGACGGGGGAGTCCTGTGGCTCAACGGCGACGTGGTGTTTCACCCCGAAGTGCTTACTCGCGTTACCCCGCTAATCGAAGCTAACCAGTCATTTGTGGCTGTGAACACGTCGAAGGTTTCTGACGAAGAGGTTAAGTACACGCTGGCCAATGACGGCTTCATCGACGAGCTTTCAAAACAGGTGGTTGACGCGCTTGGCGAGGCTGTCGGAATCAACTTTGTTGGTGCCGCAGACAAAGCCGCTTTGATTAAGCGACTAGAGGAAGTCGCCGATAATGACTACTTTGAGCGTGGAATCGAACTGGCAATCGAACTCGATTCACTCAAGTTCAAGCCGGTGGACATCAGTGATCTTTACGCTGTTGAGATCGACTTTGACGAAGACCTCCAAAGAGCAAACGAGCTCTTTTAAGGTCGTCGACTCTAGGCTCTAGCGAGTCGAGCGGGTCGCGCACCTTCACCGCAAACAACACCAAAAGCACCCAGCCGATCTCGATCAAGAAACGACTTTCGGTCAGGTTTTGCACAATCAAACCAACGAAAACCAGAATCGGCCAGAGGTAGAGCGGGCTGGTGTGGCGCACAGCCAAACGCCACAGCGGCACGAAGGTGTAACCAATCAAACCGATGAAGAGCCCGAGCCCGAGCACGCCTAGTTGCAACCAGACGTCCAAGAAAGCGTTGTGGGCCTGCAAATAGGTGACTCCGTGCATCTTGACGAGCCCGTTGTATGGCTTCAAGAACGGGATCCAGTAGCTCGTCCAACCCCAACCCTGTAGCGGTCTTTGATCGATTAGACCCAACACCAACTTCCAGATCTTGGTGCGGCCAGAAATGTCTGGGCTCTTGCCGAGCAGCCCGAAGATTTGCGCTCTGAATGCCAGGACGAGTAGAGCTGTTCCGCCAATCGTCCACCACGCACTTCGGTAGTAGCGGTGTCGAGTCTCTTTATCTTTACCCTCGGCGGCTATCGAAACGATTGCCGCTAAAACGACTGCAACAAGCGCAAAATTCACCGTCATCGACCAGGCATCGGCTAGTGCCGCGATAGAGGTTGCAAGGCTTAGCACGCTAATCCAACGCTTCGAATCGCGCAGTGTGAGCTCGACGAAAAACAGAATGATGCCGAGCATTGCCACGTAAGCGAGAATGTTCGAGTTACCCAGGATGCCCTGGATGCGTCCGCCGTTAAAAAGGTTGCCGCGCACCCAGTAAAAGTCGCGCGAAGGCGGGAACTTTCCCTCATACATTTTGAAAACCGCGTCAATTGGACCGCGAATAATTACGGCTGCGTACAGTTCGAAAAGCAACGACGCGCCAAGAATCCCTCGAATGGTGTTCGCGAAAATCTTTAGGAGGTCTCGCCAACTAAATGCTGCCGCGAGAAAAATAGCGAAGGCGGTTTGCACTAGCTGAATGAAGAAAACGCCAAACGTTACCAGTTGGTAGTTCGACCAAATCGAACTCAACAGAATCAAGCTTAGAAAAGCGGTTAGTGGCCAAGGGGTTTGCCTGATCGTCGCAAGTGACTTGTTGATGACTAACCAATAAATCATGAAGCCCGCGAGCACGGCACAAATCGCACCCCAACCGGCCCAAGACACGGTGTTACGAACGGCATCGCCGGCCATGAGGGTGAAAACCCCCGCGTAGGCCAATGGCTTCTTCAGCGTCACTGCATGCTCCTTACAAGGGGCAAGTTTATCGCCGCAAGTAAACTTGTCTTCACGACCTTGGGAGCCAAAAAAGTGATTGTGAAAATCGAGAATCAGGCGCGCGACTACGCGTGGGGTTCGACCACACTCATGCACGAGGCGTTGGGGTTGCCTGCGTCTGGCGGCCCAATGGCTGAGGTTTGGTTTGGCAACCACCCGGGTTCACCGGCTCACAGCGTCGATGGTGTGAGTCTGGCAGAGCTCAGAAGCAAGCCACTAGGTTTTTTGCTCAAGTTTTTGGCAGCGGCGATTCCGCTATCGATCCAGGTTCACCCCTCCCGCGAAAAGGCAATCGAAGGCTTCGCTCGCGAGAATTCCGCTGGTTTGGCCATTGCCGACCCAAACCGTTCATACAAAGACGAGAATCCTAAGAGTGAATCTCTAGTTGCGATCACCGAGTTTGAGGTCCTGGCCGGGATCCGAAGCGGTTTTGACGTGAAAGCGACCCTCGAGTCGCTTGAGCCTTTTGTTCAGCTGAACCGAAGCGCATTAGCTCGTTTGGTGGCAATTGCGGAGTCAAACCCAGACCAGCTTTTTGCCGAGGTTTTGGACGGCGAAGGCGACTATGCAGCATTGGTCGCCGAACTTTATGCAAACCTAAAACAACCAACTCGCCCAGAGCAGGAGTTGTTGATCGACATCTTCGCCGAGTTTGGCGCAGATCGTGGTGCTCTGCTCGCCTTGTTCATGCGCCACTTCATCTTGCAACCGGGTGAGGCGCTCGTGGTGCCGCCAGGCACGCCCCACAGCTACATTCGAGGTTTGGGTTTGGAGATTCAAGACAACTCAGACAATGTTTTACGCGCCGGTCTGACACCAAAACACGTTGACGGTGCAGAGTTTTTGAATGTTCTCGATGTCGAGGTTGCTAAGGCTTGCGACACCGTTCGACCTAAAGAGCTTGCTCGCGGCCTTGCGGTTTACCCTTCAATCAGCCGCGACTATTGCCTACACAAAGTCGATGTGTCCGGTAGCAATCTTCTCGCCGATATTAAGTTGCCTGGCGACTCGATTGTTGTTTGTATCGCTGGCGAAATCGCCGTAGCAAATTCGTTGGAAGAACGGGTGGTTTTGCGAAGGGGCGAGGCCGCATTTTTGACGGCGGACGCCAACTTCTTCAGCTTTTCGGGCAGTGGCACCGGTTACATCGGTAGCGAACTTTAATTAATCGCCTGCCAAGCCGAGCGAACGATTTCGGTCAGGTTTGCCTCGGTTCGCCAACTCAAAGTCTTTTCGATGCGCGATACATCTGCGCAAAGTTTTGGTGGGTCACCGGCACGGCCTGGCAAAATCTCGGCCTCAAAGTTTTGGCCGGTTACCTCTCGAATCACATTCATTACTTCAAAGACGCTCGAACCTTCACCCGAGCCAACGTTGAATGTCGAGTGCGGGCGAACCTGGTCGTCTAGGTATTTGATCGCGGCGACGTGCGCCTTGGCTAGGTCAAGGACGTGAACATAGTCGCGAATGCATGAACCGTCTGGGGTTGGGTAGTCGCCGCCAAACACCTTTGGCTGCTCGCCGGCTTTGAGGGCTGCGAAGACGATCGGTATCAGGTTCGCCACGGCGGTGTCGGCTAGTTCTGGCCAGCCCGCACCTGCGACGTTGAAGTATCGAAGGTTCACGTGGCGAAGGCCCCAGGCTTTGGCAGCGTCGTTCGCCATCCATTCGCCAATCAGCTTGGTTTCGCCATACGGGTTGATTGGGCTGCAGGTGAGGTCTTCGCTAACAAGCTCAACGTCAGGCATACCGTAGGTGGCCGCGCTTGACGAGAAGACTAGCTTTTGGACTCCAGCTGCACGCATCGCGGTGAGAAGATTTGCCATCCCGCCAATGTTTTGCGAGTAGTACCACTCTGGTTGTTCAACCGATTCGCCGACCTTTTTGCGGGCGGCAAGGTGAACAACTGCGGTGACGCCGTGTGCGCGCATGAGGGCTTCGAGTCTGGCTGGTGCTTCGACCGAAGCGAGGTCTAAATGTTCGCAAATAAGGCCTTGGACGCGCGATTCGAGGCCCGCCGAAAAGTCGTCGACGATGATCGCGTCGCGGCCTAGTAGGCGCGCAACGTGTGAACCGATGTAGCCGGCACCGCCGGTGACTAGAACAGACATGTTTCAAGGATACCGAAAGCCTCAAGAGCGACTTGAGACTTCGATTTTTTCAACTTGACTTGAACGAATAACATCAGTGTAATTACACCCAAGAAACTATTTCGGTGCTGGTCACCAGAAGAGGTAATGAAGCCATGAGCTCAGACAGTCGCATTCCAGAAAACTGGTTTATCGATCCCGTTCTGCTCGGTGTTGCGGGGGCATACTCGAACGACCTAGACGAAAACCCGTTGGCTTGGCAGGCAGACGCAGTTTGCGCCCAGACCGACCCTGAAGCCTTCTTCCCTGAGAAGGGTGGCTCGACCCGTGATGCTAAAAAGATCTGCTCAGGCTGCGACGTAAAAGCCCAGTGCCTCGAGTACGCACTGGCAAACGACGAGCGCTTCGGCATTTGGGGTGGCCTCTCAGAGCGCGAGCGCCGCAAGCTCAAGAAGCTTGCCTAAACAAAATTGACCGAGACGATAGCCTCACTCGTATCGAGTGACGGCATGGTGATTCGAACCGCTACCGGTTCGAACATTGCTTCGGCTATCGAAAAGCTAAACATCGAGCCAGACTCAAATCTTTGGGTCTGGCTCAACTATTCAAACTCGGTTCCCGAACCGGGCGCTTTGGAGTCGATGCTCGAACTTGCAGGTCGTTCGTCGGAACTCACGGGCGTCATCGGGCCAAAACTTGTTTCAATGCAAAACCCTCGAGTCATCAAACAACTTGGGCTAACCCTCACACCCTTCGGCGACGCTTTTTCGCCGGTGTCGGAAGTCTTCGACCAAGGCCAGCACGATCGCCCTGGCGATGTCCTGGCCGTTGGCACAGCAGGCATGTTGGTTAGAACAACTGTGCTGGCCGAACTCGGTGGCTTCGACCAAAATGCGCCGGAGTTGGCCGCTGACATCGATTTTTCTATCCGAGCCAGAATGGCCGGCAACCGCGTGGTCGTCGAACCAAGCGCCAAAGTGGCCTACGACGGCAAGGCTGCCGAACTGGGCCGAGCCATGAAGGTTGAACTTCGCAAGGCATCGATTCACTTGCGCATGGTTTACTCGCCGATCTGGCAGGTCTTGCTTTACTGGCTCGCGCTGATTCCTCTCGGTTTTTTGAGGGCCACCTATCGCATCGCGCAAAAGCGCCCGGATCGAATTTGGGCCGAAATCTACAGCGCGTTTTGGGGCTTCTTTACCGCGCCAAAGCGTCTTGCCAGCCGCAGGTTGTTGCCTGCGAATGCCAACGTAACTCTCGCCGCCTTGAAGCCACTTCGCGCAAGCTGGCAAGAGGTGCGCTCGGCAGCTCGGGCAAGCGCAGATCGCGATGAGGCCCAGCAAAACCTTGCCGCCTTCGAGCGAGGACATTCAGAAGTGGTCGCCGCCAAAGGCTTCTCGGCATCGCTCGGCTGGATCTTTGTCATGTTTCTTGCGATTGCATCTTGGCGTTTGTTCCCAACCAATTTGGCCGTCAGCGGGGCTAACGCTCTGCCCCTAAACGCCGATCTTGGCGATTTGTTTGCCAGAGCTGGGGCGAGCTGGCAACCAATCGCCGATGGCTACTTTGCGCCGAGTGACCCGTTCAACTGGGTCCTGTTACTCCTGGGCTCGCTAACTTTTTGGTCGCCACAGTTCGCCATTGGTTTGCTTTTGTTCTTAGCCCGCCCAATTGCATTCGTTGGAGCTTGGCGAGTGGCGGGGCTCTTCACCAAAAAGGCCTGGCTGCGCAACTTGGCTGCCGCAGCGTTTGCCCTATGGCCGAGCCTCGACACCGCTCTGGTGGGCGCAAGAGTTGCCGACGTAGTAGCCGCAATAACTTTGCCTTGGCTGGTGCTTGCCGTTGCTAGGGCTGCCGGTCTCGGCCGAGTTGGAAGTGCCCGTTCTAATCGCCAAACCTGGAGCTGGGTCGCGCTCTCTGGTCTCCTGCTGGCAATCGTTGGCGCAAGCGCGCCAAACCTTTTGGTGCTGGTGCTTATTGGCCTGGCGGTTGTTGCTTCGATGCGAATTCGCCGACTGGGCTACCTGTTTTGGATTCCATTGCCACTCGGGGCAATCTTTGCACCATACGCCTACTACCTTTTGGTGAAGGTCGGGGCTCCAGCAGCTATTCTTGCCGACCCGAGCCTAGCCAGAGGCGTTCGGCACTTCTCAAACCTAGAACTGCTGGTTGGTGGATCGCTTTCGACCTGCGCATTCCTCTGTTTCGCGCTCGTTGCCTTAGCCAGCAAACGTTGGGCTTTGGCTCTCACGCTCTGGCTTTTTGGTTTGGTTTTGCTCGCGGCTGCCTGGTTCACGCAACAACTAAGTTTTCCCTCCGGCGCTGGAGTTACTCGTAACGTCGCTGGTTCTCCTTTGGCGCTTCTCTCTGCCGTAGCGCTAACCGTCATGGTCCTAGTTGTCATCGCTCTTGATGCCGTCGAAAAACGTTGGCTGGCTAGGGCGGCCGGCCTGGCGTTAACGTTAATTGGCTTGCTGCCTATCGCGTTTCTGAGCGCAACTTCTTCGCCAAACTTTGAGTCAACCGACGGTCGGGTAGTCCCGTGGCTCCTCGTCTCGCAAGCAGAGAGCGATGCCCGCCTCCTCGTGATATCGGCCGAGGGTTCAACCTACACCGCAGAATGGCTGCCCATTCGAGGCGAACACCTTGAAGACGCGAGTACCGCGTATCGTTTTGAACTCAGCAAGTTCGCTTCTACGCAACGATATCGAGAGGTCGCAAAACTTGCAGGCGCCATGGTTTCGGCCAACGGAGTCGACATCTCGACCGAATTGGCGAACACCAAAGTTCGTTATGTCTTGGTTCCGAATGATAAATCGGCAACCGTCCTAGAAATTGGCTCATCACTTGATTCGGTGCCGCAACTCGAATCGGCTGGCGTAACCGAATTTGGCCGGCTTTGGCGAGTCAAAGACCAAAAGCCGATGGGAGTCACCAAACACTCGGTTTGGTCAATAACCAAGGGGATCCAAGTCGCAATCCTGGGTGCTTTCGTGCTGCTCGCGATTCCTTCGCGATCAAGAAGAAGCATCGGCGCCGATTCGCAGATTTTTGTTGAAGGCGAGGACGCCGATGTTTAGAAGAATCCTTGCCGCTGCGCTAGTGGCCGGAGCCGCAGTTGCCTTTCTGATCAACCCACTCTCACTCAAGCTTCAGGTTGGCGACCCCGCAAAGCCAATTGCCATTTCGGCACAGGCGAGAGATCTGAGCGTGGTTTGCCCGGGTGCGCTTTACCGTGCCGGCGGTTCTAGTGGCACATCGCTTGAAGTGAGTCGTGCGGGCGCCGCAACCATATCGGGCTACTTTGCAAACACTCCAAACCTTCGACTGGTAGAACGCAGGGTTGTTCAAGACGCGCCAACCCTGTCGGGCTTGCTCGGTGGCTCACTGGTTGATGCTAAGTCCTTGACCGTTCAAGACCCGGGTGGCGTTGCAGTCCAGGGGTCATCGCTTCTCGCTGTCTCTCAGACTCAAGTAGCTGCACTTTCAAACCTCGCGGGGCTAGCCGCCGCAAACTGCGTTCGACCCAGCAGTGACAGCTGGCTGGTTGGCGGCGACACTTCGCCGGGGCGTGAGACGCTGCTCATCTTGTCTAACCCCTCCGATGTCGATTCGACTGTGAACCTAGAAATTCTTGGCTCGGGCGGCCCTGTTGCCGCGCCTGGCCTCACCAGCATCTCTGTACCAAAATCGAAGACAACGGTGGTGCCAATCTCAGGTGTAGCGCCAAACCTTGCAACTTTCGCAGTTCACGTGGTTTCGTCTGGGGGCGCTTTGGGAGCTTGGCTGCAGGTTCGCACCATGCGAGGGCTTGTCGCCGGTGGAGTTGACCTGATCGGCCCTAGCTCCGAACAATCGAAGTCTTTGGTTGTTCCCGGCATCTTCTTAAGAGGTGTTGCCGACGCCGCAAAACTAAG
>CANGNZ010000010.1 GCA_947455435.1 Microbacteriaceae bacterium | reverse complement strand
GGCAGAACGCGGCATTCTGGGTCGTCTCAGTCGGAGTCTTTGCTCCCGTCCTGGTTGCATTCTTGCTAGTTGCAGCAAAAGTGACATTCGCTACCGCAGCCGTCTCGTTTGGAATTGCATTAGCGCTGAACCTTGGTTTCGCAGTTTCAGCACACTTCACTTCCCAAAGGACAGCCGAATCTTCGGTAGTTGCATCACGAGCAACATTCGGCGTCTTGGGCGCCGCGATTCCTACGGCTGCTCTACTAGTTCTAAGTGTCGGGTTACTGATTCTGGTAGCGACGACCTCCTCTGGTATCGCGAATCAAGCGTTTGATTTTGGTGTCAGTGCCGGTGATCAGGTGGTGACAGGTATTACCTTCGGACAGCTGATTGCGCTGGGGGCGGTATTTGTCGCAGTTTCGGTCACTGCCTTCGCTAAACAGATCCTCGGTTGGATCAACGCGGTCGCTGCAGGTTTCTTGGTCATCGCATTCGTCGTTGCGGCTTTGCTCACCCGGGACCAGATTGACTTTGCGAAGTTGGATCTGAACGTTGATCTTGCTCAGGCCGCCTTGCTCGGTGCAATTATTGCTGTGTTCTTGGGTGTTCTGACTTACGGGAAAGCACCAAGAGTTCTCGGTTCGCACAATGGTAAATCGAATACGACTGCGCGCTGGGCTGCAGTTGTGGGCGCCACTGTGGTGCTGCCTTTGGCTGTTTTCGCACACTTTTCGCTAGTGATCGAACAGCACGGGCCATGGAGTGAATTCAATATTCTGAGCAGTCTAGGTTTGGTTCAACAAACAGAAATCATTTCGCCAATCGTTTGGGTGATCGTCGCAGGGCTTTTTGTTTTGCTCATAAATCTTGCCGAACAGGCGGTAGGTCTCGTTCGTGGTTTTGGAGCAAACGATATTCCTCGCTGGGTCTACCCGCTTGCCGGCCTAATTCTCTCGGCGTCGCTGTGCGTGCTTCCGGCAACCGCAAAGTGGCTCGACCTTGGCGCAATTGCTTTCGTGCCGGTAGCAGCATCGACGGGTTTCGCGGTCGCGGATTCAATAATGCGTCGAGGTCTTTACCACGAGGCTTCGCTACTTCGAGGCTATGGCTTTTACGGCAAATTCAATCTGGTCGGGTTGCTCGGCTATGCAGCTATCGTTGCGGTTGGCTGGGGTTTTACCTCGCCCAACGATTTCGCGCCTTGGCTGGGCTATTTCGGACCAGCACCTCTGTTTATCCCGGCGTTGGCCTTGCTGGCTGGTTTGTTGTGGAATCTCGCTACCGGCGCACCTCGCGTCGCTATGCAGCAACGCGAGGTTGCTGAAGTTGAACTTCGCAAGGCTAGCCTCAGCGAGTTTTCCGGTTTCACGGAGTAACAGTGCAGCTTAGAGACTTCGTCGCTGAATGCGATCGCCTTTGGCCTATTTCGGGCGCTGATGACTGGGACAAACCCGGTTTGGTAACCGGTGCGCTTTCGCAAAATGTTGAGCGTGTGCTTCTCTCTATTGATGTGACCGAAGAAGTTGTTGACCAGGCAATCGCTTTGGGTGCAAATGTACTATTCGCTCACCATCCGCCGCTGTTGAAAGGCGTAAATTATCTGGCTGAAGATGGCAGGAAAGGCTCTTTAGTAGCCAAAGCCATTCGTGCCGATCTGGCAATTTTCAGTGCTCACACGAACGCAGACATCGTTTTCGATGGCGTCTCTGACGTGTTCGCCAAGCGACTTGGGTTAGAACAAGTTGTGCCTTTGGTCCCGGTTTCAGAGAGCGCAGGGCACGGCCGTATTGGAGTGTTGCCGACTGACCTGCGACTAGGTGAACTCGTGGAGCGTTTGAGTGACCTTTTGCCGGTCACTGCGCGCGGCATAGCGTCGTCTGCAAGTGCAGACACTCCCGTTCGTCGCGTTGCGTTGTGCGGTGGCGCAGGCGACGCGTTTATCGAGCAAGCCTTCGCCGCCGGGGCGGACGTTTACATCACGAGCGACCTAAGGCACCATGTAGCCCAGGAGTCACCTTTGCCACTGGTTGATGTGTCACACTGGGCTAGCGAATCGCTATGGCTCGAGGTTGCCAGTCAGAGGTTGGCAAATGCCTGCAGCGAAGTCGAGTTTTCGGTGAGCGAGCTGGTCACTGACCCGTGGGTTTTCAATCAAGAAAGAACTAAATAATGAAGGCAACACCAGGGCAACAACAGGTTCTGTTGAAAATCAATGAGCTTGAAAATGTATTACTCAGGTCTAAGAAGGCTCTTACGGAACTTGAAAGTGGTTCTGCACTTCGAGAACTTCAAGATGAACTTCGATCCTCTAGCGAGCTAATGCTCGCCGCTCAGGCCCGCTATGAAAACCTCGAGGTCGACATCGCTCGCGTACTGACCGATCTCGAACTAGTGGATTCACGCATTTCACGAGACCTGGACCGTCTATCGACCTCAACTGTCCCCAAGGACATCGCCGGTGTTCAATCTGAACTAGCGGCTCTCGAATCTCGAAAGTCGTTGCTCGAAACCAGTGAACTGGAATTGCTCGAAACCCGAGATGCAGCAGGCTTCGAAGTGGCCGAGTCTAAGAAGCTTCGTGCGGAGCTTAGTGACAAAATATCTGCAATCGAAGCCTCTATTGCGGTCGAATTAGGAAAACTCCAATCGACCGTTTCTTCACTGCAGGAGCAACTTCGAATCACGAAGGCGAGCGCACCAGCGGAGCTGCTAGAGGCCTATGAACGCAAAGCCAGTCGAGGGGTACCCATTGGCCGCTTGGACGAACGCGACTGCGGCGCTTGCCGCATCGCATTGACTTCAGCTGTGTTCAGCGAGGTAACCGGAGCTTCAGCCGATGAGCTGCCTACCTGCCCTAACTGCGAAGCGTTCCTGGTTAGATGAGTCGACATCTCATAATCGAGGCCGACGGTGGCTCCCGAGGTAATCCAGGCCCTTCGGGTTCGGGCGCCGTAGTAATCGATGCAGAAACAGGTGAGTTGCTTGCCGAAATCTCCAAGTTCATCGGTCTAGCCACCAATAACGTTGCCGAATACAACGCTTTGATTGCTGGTCTTGCAGAAGCTTTTCGAATCGACCCAGCCGCTCAAATAGACGTGCGCATGGATAGCAAGCTAGTTATCGAGCAAATGGCTGGTGGTTGGAAGATCAAACACCCAGACATGCAGCAATTAGCAATTGAGGCGCATCGCGTGATCGCGGGCCGTCCCGTTAGTTGGCAGTGGATTCCACGCGAACAAAATTGGCGTGCAGATGCGCTAGCCAACAAGGCCATGGACGAGGGCCACGACGAGATCATGATCCCGGCCCACACGGTTGCTACTGTGGCAACCGAGTTCAATCACGAAAAGCCGAGTTCGCTGCGTAGTCCAGTAGTGGTAAGCGAGCCCGCTACCACGTTGTATCTTGTTCGTCACGGTCGCACTGCGCTCACCGAGGCTCGTAGGATTTCTGGCGGCGGCGGGCCCGACCCGGAGCTTTCACCTGCCGGTGTTCAAGACGCTCAGGCAGCAGCACACGAGATTTCGACGATTGGGCGCCAAGGTGCATTTGCGCACCTCGAAAGCCCAGTTGTTGTGGTTTGTTCGCCGATGCAAAGAACACGCCAAACCGCAGAAATCATCGCAGCGCAAATCGGTGCCTCAATCGAAATCATTGAAGAACTTCGTGAAATATCTTTTGGCGATTGGGACGGGCTAACCAACGAAGAGGTCCGCACGCGTGATCACGACGCCTTCGCCGCTTGGCAAGGTTCGTGGGAGGCTTCGCCTCCGAATGGCGAATCGTTGTCTGTGTTTGATGACCGCGTCAAGCGAGCACGCAGCATTATTTTGGATCGACACTCGGGGGCAAGTGTCGTCGTTGTCGCTCACGTGATGCCTATCAGAGGCTTCGTAATGCAGGCTCTAGAGGCGGGAACAGCTGCCTATTGGCGCACACAAATTTCACCTTGCTCGATAACCGCGATTCGTTTCTGGGGTGAAGAAGAGGCCGAGGTCCAGTTTGTGAACTATACGCAACACCTCGGCTGAAGGTAACCTATACCTAGGATGGGTCGACCAGGCGGCCGCGGCATTGCCGAGGAACGTCCGGGCTTCACAGAGCAAGGTGGTGGGTAACACCCACCCGGGGAAACCCGCGAGAAAGTGCAACAGAAAGTAAACCGCCGCGCAAGCGGTAAGGGTGAAACGGTGGTGTAAGAGGCCACCAGCACCTCGAGTGATCGAGGTGGCTATGTAAACCTCGCCTGAAGCAAGATCAGACAGAAGACGCTTGAGGGCTGCTCGCTCGAGTCTTTGGGTAGATCGCTAGAGAGTGCCGGTAACGGTATTCCGAGATAGATGGTCGCCACCCGAAAGGGTACAGAACCCGGCGTATCGGTCGACCCGTCCTAACAACTAGTTGTGTTTGTATGCGAGCGTTGCCGCGCCAATGATTCCTGCAGCGTTCTTGAGCTCAGCCGGGACAATCGGCGTTTTTAGTTTTAGTAGAGGCAAAAAGAGTTCGTGCTCCTTGGAGACGCCGCCGCCAACGATGAAGAGATCCGGGACAAGTAGGTTTTCTAGCAAGGTGTAGTACTTTTGCAGACGCTCAGCCCACTGTTCCCAGCTCAGTTCTTCTCGCTCCTTGACCGAGAAGGCAGCCAATTTTTCTGCCGTAGAACCTTCCAGTGGTAGGTGTCCGAGCTCGCTGTTGGGTACCAGGACACCGTTGTAAAGCAGAGCGGTACCAATGCCAGTGCCCAGTGTGGTCAAGATACTTAGACCCTGTTGTTTTTTCGCTGCGCCAAACTTGGCCTCGGCGTAACCGGCGGCATCGGCGTCGTTTAGCATGTGAACTGAGCGACCTAAAGCTTCGGTGAAGTGGGCGTCGGCATCGTAGTCGATCCATTCCGCGCTCACGTTCGCGGCCGACTTTGCGACGCCGTGTTGAACGACGGCGGGAAAACAGATTCCAACCGGCGAATCTTTGTCGGCACGAAGTTCACGGACAATTGACTTGACCACTTCTGCCATGTCATCTGGTCGTGCCCCTTCGGGGGTCTCCATGCGGATTCGATCCGAAAGAAGTTTGCCTTCCTTGACGTCTACCAGGGCACCTTTGATTCCGGTCCCGCCGATGTCAATGCCGATTGCCTTTTTAGCCATGTCTTTATTCTCGCCTAGGGGAGGGTTAGGAGCTCGTAGCCACTCTCGGTGACAACCAAAGTGTGTTCAAACTGTGCTGTCCAGGATTTGTCTCTCGTGGTGACAGTCCAACCGTCTTGCCACATGTCCCATTCGATTCCGCCGAGCGTTAGCATCGGCTCAATAGTGAACACCATGCCTTCAACCATCTCTGTCGCATAGTTTGGGGCGGCGTCGTAATGCGGCACGACCAAGCCTGAGTGAAAGCTTCTGCCGATGCCGTGCCCGGTGAAGTCTCGAACAACACCGTAGCCGAAGCGCTTTGCATAGGACTCGATAGCTCGACCGATCACGTTAATTTGGCGCCCAGGTGCAACGACTGAAAGCGCACGCAGCAGGGCCTCTTCGGTTCTGGTTACTAGGTCGACAACGTCCTGTCTGACTTCGCCAACAAGGAAGGTTTTATTGAGATCACCGTGAAACCCGTCGAGATAAGCCGTTATGTCTATGTTGACAATGTCGCCGTCTTGCAAAGTAGTGTCGTCTGGTATCCCGTGGCAGATGACTTCGTTGAGCGAGGTGCAGCTTGATTTCGGGTAACCCCGATAACCGAGAGTCGATGGGTACGCCCCTTGTGAGATTATGAAATCGTGCGCGATGACATCAAGCTCCTCGGTGGTTACGCCTGGTTTTATGTTTTGACCAACCAGCTCAACCGCCTGCGCCGCAATCTTCCCAGCTGCGCGGATCTTCTCAATGTCGATGGGTTGCCAAACGTCGCCGAAAGTGTTTTTTGCAGGGGAGGGCTTGCCAACGTATTCAGGGCGGCGAATGTTCGATGGCAGACCACGCAACGGGCTCACGCGACCGGGTATTAGTTGACCAGAGTTATCCTTAGGCATGTAACGAGTTTATTGATAGGTGGCAAGTGCAAAACTCAAAGGGCGAACCAGAGGCTTGGTGGTTCAACACCAAAACAAACTCTGTTGAGTTTGGGCGCTTGTCTCATGCGCTCGATCGAATCGGTCCATTTTCCTCGGAAAGCGAAGCCAAGGACGCGCTAAAAATCATTCGTGAACGCGCCACCGCTTGGCGAAGTGAAGAAGAAGGCGAAGCCTAGAACTCGTTTTCGCGCGCCGGGAAAACGCCGTTGGCGATTTCTTCTCGGTACTTCGAAGCTGCAGCAACGAGATCCGCTCGCAGTTCGAGGTAGCGCTTTACAAACTTTCTCGGCTTGCCCGCGTGCAGACCAGCGAAATCAGTCCACACGAGAATTTGGCCGTCAGTCCCTGCCCCTGCGCCAATGCCGATTGTCGGAATATTCAGAAGGTTGCTGACCTCTGTTGCAAGTTCTGCCGGCACCAACTCGAGAACCACTGCGAAGGCACCTGCGTTTTGAACAGCGAGGGCATCTTCGATTAGCTGCTCACGAGAATCGCCCCTGCCTTGAACCTTGAAGCCGCCTAACGCGTGGACGCTTTGGGGTGTGAAGCCGATGTGTCCCATTACAGGGATTCCAGCGGTTACCAGTGCTGCGATTGCGGCAGCTGATCTTTCGCCACCCTCAAGTTTGACAGCTCCAGCCCCGGTCAGTTTCATGATGCGTATGCCGTTGGCAAGGGCCTCTGCAGGGCTGGTCTCATAACTACCGAAAGGCATATCGACAACTACCAGCGCACGCTTTGTCGCAGACGCAACGGCACGGCCGAAAGGAATCATCTCGTCTAAGGTGATGGGCAGCGTGCTGGAGTAACCAAGAACGTTGTCTGCAGCAGAATCACCGACGAGAAGGACCTCGATGCCCGCCTCATCGAAAGCACCAGAAGTGAGTGCGTCATAGCTGGTGAGGCAAGAAAACTTTCTGCCAGACGTTTTGAACTCGGTCAAAGTAGACGTACGAATCAGCTTCGGAGTTAGTTCTTCCATGCATCAACCTCGATTTCAACCAGCATCTTTGGGTTGATGAACTTAAGACCGGCAAGCATGGTTGCGGCTGGGCGAATCTCGCCGAACAATTCACCGTGTGCCTTGCCAACGGCGTCCATGTCTTCTGCGTTTGCTAGGTACACCCGAGTTCGAACTACGTTTTCGAGTCCGTAGCCAACCTGCGCTAGCGCCGCTTCGATCACTTCGAAAGCCACCTTGGTTTGCGTGTAGGCGTCGCCCTCACCCTGCAGTTCACCACCCACGGTTGCGGTAGAGCCCGAAACATGTACGTAGTTGCCAGCTTTCACTGCGCGTGAGTAGCCAATTTTGGCCTCCCATGGGCCACCGCTAGAAATAAGAATTTGGTCAGTCATTATTACCCTTTGTATTTGTTTGTAATTGGTAGTCGACGGTCACGGCCAAATGCCATCCCGGTGATTTTTGGGCCAACAGCTCCCTGGCGACGCTTCCATTCGGCGCGGTCGACCAGTGATAGCACGCGGTCCACGACTGAATGATCGAAGCCCGCTGCGATGATTTCTGCGGCGCCTTGGCGCTTTTCGACGTAGCGGTCAAGAATCGCGTCCAGCACGTCGTATTCAGGCAGTGAGTCTTGGTCGGTTTGATCTGGTCTTAGTTCTGCAGATGGTGGCTTGGAAATAGAGTTTTCTGGTATCGGTGCCAATTCGCCGCGACTAATGGCCCAGTCGTTTCGCCAGCGGGCCAACTGCCAAACCAATGATTTTTCAACGTCTTTGATTGGGGCAAAGCCACCAACCGAGTCACCGTAAATGGTCGAGTAGCCGACGGCAAGTTCAGATTTGTTACCTGTGGTCAGAGTCAGGTGGCCGTTGGTGTTGCTCTCGGCCATCAAAATTACGCCACGCATACGTGCCTGGAGATTTTCTGACGCGAGATCACTCAAGTCGAGAGCGCTTTCGAAAGACGAGACCATGCCCTCGATGGCAACTGTGGTGTAGTGACAGCCCAGATTTGCCGCAAGGACTTCGGCATCGCCCCTCGAGTGGTCAGAGGAGTAGCGACTCGGCATCGAAACGCCAAAGACGTTCTCAGCTCCAATCGCATCGCTTGCGATTGTGGCAACTACCGCCGAGTCGATTCCGCCACTGAGTCCAAGAACAACCGACTTGAAGCCGTTCTTTCGAACGTAATCCCGAAGACCGAGAACCAGTGCATTCCATACCTGCCAGTTGTCGTCCGAGCGGTTGATCTGATGCTCCGAAGCGAGCGTTGGTTTGTCATCGACATCAACCAGGACGATGTCTTCGGCAAACTGTTCGGCTCGACCGATTACGCGGCCATCTTTAGCCACGAAGAGGCTGTCGCCATCGAATACCAAGTCGTCTTGCCCGCCAACAAGGTTGACGTAAGAAACGTGCGTTTGCTGCGACGCGGCAAGTTCGCGAATCAAAGCTAGGCGTCTGTCGTCTTTGTCTGACTCAAACGGTGAGCCGTTCAGCACAAGTGTTAAGTCACTTTGGTTCGTCGAAATTTGCGCAACTGGTCCACCCGACTGCCAAATGTCCTCACAAATTACGACCGAGATTCTTTTTTCGAGGTAGGTGAATGTCAGAAGCTCATTGCCCGGTACGAAGTTTCGGTATTCGTCGAAGACGCTGTAGTTAGGCAAATGGTGCTTATCGTAGCGATGAGCGATAGCTCCGTCTAAAAGTACCGAGGCGCTGTTGTGTGCGATGGCCCAACCGCTTGGATTAGTGGCGAAGGCTGGGTGACCGATAACTACCGGAACATCACCAAACCCTTTGGCTTTCAATTCTTGTGCAAGTTTGCCAACGGCAGCCTCGGCAGTTGCGATGAAGGTGGGGCGAGTGGCAAGGTCTTCGATCGGGTAGCCGGTTACAGCCATTTCGCCGAACTGAATCAAGTTTGCACCCAGGGCTACGGCTTGCGTGATTCGCTCAATTGCAGCCGCTACGTTTGCGTCAATGTCGCCCACGACGGGGTTTGTTTGAACCATGGCTAGGCGAATTTTAGGCACAACGACTAGCCTAGTAGCAGGTTATAGAGAGGACCCCAATGAGCGACAGACAGCGTGACTTTGTCTTGAGAACGATCGAAGAGCGAGGCGTAAAGTTTGTACGACTGTGGTTCACCGACGTAGCCGGAACCCTGAAGTCTGTTGCCATCGCTCCGGCCGAGGTTGAGGGTGCGTTTGCCGAAGGCATTGGCTTCGATGGCAGTGCAATTGAGGGTCTTGCTCGCACTTACGAGGCAGACATGCTCGCGCAGCCCGACCCAAGCACTTTCCAGATCCTCCCTTGGCGCGGCGAAATTGACCCAACTGCTCGAATGTTCTGCGACATTCGCACCCCAGACAACCAGCCAGCCGCTGCCGACCCGCGCAATGTTCTTCGCCGCGCATTGGCAAAGGCCAGCGACATGGGCTTTTCGTTTTACATCCACCCAGAAATCGAGTTTTACCTTCTGAAGTCGGCGCAAGTTGGTCCTGAAGGTCCGATTCCCGTAGACCGCGCTGGCTACTTCGACAATGTTCCTGGTGGAACAGCCCACGATTTCAGACGCCGTGCGGTTTCGATGCTCGAGCAGCTTGGTATCTCGGTCGAGTTCAGCCATCACGAGGGTGGGCCAGGCCAAAACGAGATTGATCTTCGCTATGCGGACGCATTGACCATGGCCGATAACATCATGACCTTCAGGACTGTGATCAAAGAGGTGGCGATAGAACAGGGCGTTTACGCAACATTCATGCCGAAACCTTTCACCGAACACCCCGGTTCGGGAATGCACACGCACATGTCACTTTTCGAGGGCGATAACAACGTTTTCTTCGACCCTTCTTCGCAATATCACCTGTCGAAGATCGGCAAGCAGTTCATCGCGGGAGTCCTGAAGCACGCGCCAGAAATCACCGCCGTTACGAATCAGTACGTCAACTCATACAAGCGTCTTTGGGGTGGCGGCGAAGCTCCTTCGTTCGTCTGCTGGGGCCACAACAACCGCTCGGCTCTAATTCGAGTGCCGCTCTACAAGCCAAACAAGGCCAATTCATCGCGAATTGAGTACCGAGCCATCGACTCTGCTGCGAACCCCTACCTCGCCTACGCACTAATCCTTTCGGCTGGTCTAAAGGGCATCGAAGAGGGCTACGAGTTGCCGGCTGAAACCGAAGACAACGTTTGGAACCTAACTGACTCGGAACGACGAGCAATGGGTATCCAGCCGCTGCCACAGAGCCTTGATCACGCTATTCGCAAGCTCGAAGAGAGTGAGCTGGCTGCGGAGGTCCTCGGTGAAGAGGTTTTCTCATACGTCTTGGCGAATAAGCGCCGTGAGTGGAGCGAATACCGCGCTCAGGTAACTCCTTTCGAGTTGCAGCAAAACCTAGAAACCCTCTAGGTTTCGATTGGCTACGCTCTCAGAGTTAGCCAGGCTCGGCTTCGTTGACCTCGAAGGAACCGTCGGCAAACTCGATTCACTCGTTAGCAAGGTCGGCGATTCAGGCCGCTCGGCATTTGCCTCGCTTGCCAAGTCGGCATCGCCGGATCAAGCCTTAAACGCTTTGCTTGACCTCGCCGAGGTTGATGCGAAATACCTGAAGAAGTTACTCGGCAAAGAGGCAAGCTCTGATCGCCTAGTTATGACTCTGGGTGCGTCGAGTGCTTTGATAGATTTTTTGCGACGGCGACCCACCGCGTTGAAGGTTTTCGAGAAAGAATTGGTGCTCCCCAATAGGGCTGAGCTAGACATGCTCTTCGCTAGCGCTGTTGGTGCCTTTGAAACCGCTGAAAAGGCATGGGTCGCGATTCGAGTTTGCTATCGTGAGCAACTTGCGAGCCTAGTGGCATATGATCTGACTGCATCCAACGGTGAAGAGGCCCTACCAATTGTTGCCGCTCACCTGGCCGATCTTGCCGGCGCTGCCATTGAAGCTGGTTTGTCGGTTGCTCGTGCGGAGTTGATCAGTTCGAAAGAGCACGGCAATTTTGAGCCGGGTGAAGTCGCCGCAACGAGACTCGCGGTGATTGCTATGGGTAAGTGCGGAGCCCGAGAACTCAATTACATTTCCGACGTCGACGTCATTTTCGTTGCCGAGCCCAGCGCCGAACTTGAGACGGCTCGTGCGCTAGAGATTGCGACTCGGCTCGCGACTCGAATGATGCGTGCCATGGATGCAAATGCGCCGGAGCCAGCGCTTTGGCAGGTTGACCCCAACCTTCGACCAGAAGGAAAATCTGGTGCGCTAGTGAGAACCCTGGATTCGCACGTTTCCTATTACGAGCGTTGGGCAGAAAACTGGGAGTTTCAGGCTCTCCTAAAGGCGAGGCATCTAGCAGGAGACCCCGAGCTTGGCGAATCGTATGTAGAAAAAATGCAGCCATTTGTTTGGGCTTCTTCCGGCAGAGACTCCTTCGTTGAGTCTGCGCAGAAGATGCGTGAGCGAGTAATGGAACACATTCCAACCTCCGAAGTTGATCGCCAGATAAAGCTAGGTCCAGGTGGGCTGCGCGACATCGAATTCACAGTTCAACTTCTTCAACTTGTACACGGCCGAACCGACGAATCCGTCAGGGTCCGCGACACACTAACCGCAATCGATACTTTGGCTCAGGCCGGGTACATGTCGCGTCAAGACGCGTCGGTGTTCGCAAAGCAATATCGGTTCTTGCGGTTGCTTGAACATCGGATTCAGTTGAGTCAGTTGAGAAGAACTCACTTGATGCCAACTGGGGATTCTGCCCTAAGACAGTTGGCTCGCTCGATAAACCTCAAGTGGAGTGCTGAACAATTGTTGGCACACTGGGAGAAAGTGAAGCTTGAGGTTCGTTCGCTGCACCAGAAAGTGTTTTATCGCCCACTCTTGAGTGCCGTGGCGAAGCTGGCTGACGGTGGTGTGGAACTCACAAGCGCACAGGCCGAAGACCGCCTCGCAGCCATCGGTTTCGCCGACCCTAAGTCGGCACTAACTCACATCAACGCTCTAACCTCTGGGCTCTCTCGCAGGGCGGCCATTCAAAAGCAACTCTTGCCCGTGCTAATTCAATGGTTTGCACAAGGGACCGACCCTGATCAGGCCTTATTGGCCTTCAGGAGGCTCTCAGAAGACCTAGGGGAGTCACACTGGTATTTGCGGATGTTGCGTGATTCAAGTGGCGCAGCCGAACGTATGACCCAGGTTCTCTCGAACTCTCGCCTTGCAACCTCACTATTCGAAAAACTGCCCGAAGCAGCGGCCTGGTTCGAGGCCCCCACAGACCTGATTCCTACCAGTCGCGAAGACCTCGAAACCGAGATTCAAGCCATCATCGATCGACATGAGAGTCAAGAAACCGCGGCAGCAAGCATCAAGACGATTCGGCGCCGCGAAACCCTAAGGCTCGCGATAGGCGCCGTTCTGGGCGATCTTTCGCTCGGGCAGATTTCTCAGGGCCTAAGCGATGTAACGGCGGCTTTTTTGCGAGGGCTACTCAGTCTGATTGGTGAAACTCGAATCGACCTAGGCATTATCGCGATGGGCAGGTTTGGTGGGGAAGAGCTCGGGTTTGGTTCAGACGCCGACGTCATGTTCGTTTATCAACCAATCGACACCGACGTGGACTCAGCGCAGAAGATAGCCGAGGCCGTGATCTCAGATCTGAAGCGATTAGCAATCGATCCACTGCTAGAGTTCGAACTCGATCTTGATCTACGCCCCGAAGGTAAGAACGGTCCGGTGGCGCGTTCTCTCGACTCATACGCGGCGTATTACAAACGCTGGGCAAATACTTGGGAATCTCAAGCTCTGCTACGCGCGCAGCCCATTGCTGGCTCACCAGAACTACTGACTCGTTTCCTCGACTTAATTAATCAATACCGTTACCCAGAGGCGCTGGACAATTCTGCGGTAATTGAAATTCGCAGAATCAAAGCCCGTATGGAGACCGAGCGTTTACCTCAGGGGGCTGACCCCAAGCGCCACGTCAAACTGGGGCGCGGCTCGCTAAGTGATGTCGAATGGCTGGTGCAGTTGCTGCAGCTCAAACATGGCTCAAAGCATCACGCCATCAGGACCCCCAAGACCTTGGATGCGCTTAGCGCATGCGTGGCAGAAGGATTGATCGCGGAACACGATGCCAGAGTGCTTCGCGAGGCTTGGCTGCTTGCATCTCGAGTGCGTAGCGCCTCGGTGTTGTGGGCAAATAAGCGAAGCGATGTTCTAACCACAGACAGGCGGCAGCTTGACGGAATGGCCAGAATTCTCGAATACCCGAGAGGCAGTGCGAGCGCGCTCGAGCAGGATTACCTGGCATTCACCAGACGATCCCGAATGGTGTTCGACAGAATCTTCTACGAAGCATAAAAAATGGGCTCCGGTTTGCACCGGAGCCCATTTTTTTGCCTTTTCGACTAGACGCCGAAGTAAAGCTCGAACTCGTAAGGGTGAGGGCGAAGAGCAAGTGGCTTGATCTCGTTCTCACGCTTGTAGTCGATCCAGGTTTCGATTAGGTCCTTGGTGAACACGTCGCCTGCAAGCAGGTACTCGTGGTCTGCCTCTAGAGCCTGAAGAACGGCTTCGAGGTTGCCAGGAACCTGAGGGATCAACTTGGCCTCTTCGGCTGGAAGCTCGTAGAGGTCCTTGTCGACAGGCTCGTGTGGCTCGATACGGTTCTTGATGCCATCTAGACCAGCCATTAGCTGCGCAGCGAATGCGAAGTATGGGTTGGCCGACGCGTCTGGAGCACGGAACTCAATGCGCTTAGCCTTCGGGTTGGTGCCGGTCATTGGGATGCGGATTGCAGCCGAACGGTTACCTGCCGAGTAAACAAGGTTTACTGGAGCCTCAAAACCAGGCACTAGGCGGTGGTAAGAGTTCACGGTTGGGTTGGTCCAGGCAAGAAGCGATGGGGCGTGCTTCAGGATTCCACCGATGTACCAGCGGGCTAGGTCGCTCAGGCCGCCGTAACCAGACTCGTCGTAGAACAATGGCTTGCCATCCTTCCAGAGCGACTGGTGAACGTGCATGCCCGAACCGTTGTCACCGAATAGTGGCTTTGGCATAAAGGTTGCGGTCTTACCGAAGTCGCGAGCTACGTTCTTGACGATGTATTTGAACTTCAAGATGTCGTCTGCTGCCTTGACTAGGGTGTCGAAGCGGTAGTTGATTTCACCCTGGCCGGCGGTGCCAACCTCGTGGTGTGAGCGCTCAACAGCTAGACCTGCGGCCTCAAGCTTTAGAACGATCTGGTCGCGCATGTCGGCGTGCTGGTCGACTGGCGAGACGGGGAAGTAGCCGCCCTTGTATGGAGTCTTGTTTGCGAGGTTTCCACCCTGACCGTCGATTCGCTCGTCGCGGCCTGAGTTCCAGGCAGCTTCGTCTGAATCGATGAAGTGGCCCGAGCTGTTCTGGCCATAGTGGTAACGAACGTCATCGAAGATGAAGAATTCGGCCTCTGGAGCGAAGAACGCGGTGTCTGCGATGCCGGTCGAGGCTAGGTATGCCTCAGCCTTGCGGGCGGTCTGGCGAGGGTCGCGGTGGTAGATCTCACCATTGCGAGGGTTGTAGATGTCGAATAGCACAACCAGGGTTGGCTCGATTCGGAAGTTGTCAACGTAAGCGGTGGTTACGTCTGGAATCAACTGCATGTCCGATTCGTGAATCGACGCGAAGCCGCGGATGGATGAGCCATCGAATAGCTGGCCGTCGATAAAGAACTGCTCGTCGATCATTGCTGCAGGCAAGTTGAAGTGCTGCTGAACACCAGGTAGGTCGGTGAAGCGAACGTCTAGGAACTTGATGCCATGTTCCTTGATGTAAGCGACGACCTCAGATGCGGTCGTGAACTTTGGGTGAGGTAGGTGGCTATGCATGGGGGTTTCCCTTCACATTTTTATATGGATTTTGAGCACGTCTTTAGGCCCTGTGGTTTTAGTTTAGTTGGGCGCTAGCCAACCCCTCGCCAAGGAATGTTTCGGCAATGTAAAACTTTTGGCTAGGCTCATCGCATGAGCAAAATCCAAACCGCCAAATTTTCTAGAAGACTCGTTGCGCTATGCGTCGACTGGGCTATGGCGTCGGTGATTTCGGCTGGCTTTTTTCATTGGGACTCAACGGCAACCCTGATCATTTACTCAGTGATGCAGGTCTTACTTGTTGGGACCCTGGGTTATTCGGTTGGTCACAGGTTTCTTGGCTTAGCCGTTGTTCGAATTGATGGCGGCAGAGTAGGACTTTGGCGGTCATTGATCCGCACGAGCCTGATTGTCTTGGTCATCCCCGCTTTTATCTGGGACGTACGCGATGGTCGCGGGTTGCAAGACAAAGCGGTCGGTACCGCAATCATTCGACTTTAGCGGCGGGCGGCGCGCATCTTGCGTGGGTCGATTCCCTTGGGTATTGGAAGCGCGTTTGTAAGTGCAGAAAGTCTTGCGTGCACTGCTTTAACCTCATTGCGACTCAAGGTGCGCTTCATCTTGTTTAGGGTTTTTACGACCTCTGGTAGGGGAGTGCCCTTGCCATCGTTTGTTACCCAAATCGCGTGAACCGGCACATTCGCAGCGGCCTTACTGGCGCGCTTTCTCTCCGCCTCGAGCAGCTGCTGTGCTTCGGTTCGGTTACCTTCACCAATCAGAACGATGCCAGGGGCACCGACAATTCGGTAAACAGCGGTTAGCGACCTCGGGTTCACAGAAATAGGTTCTGCGGTACCGCGGAAGTTTCGTTTTAGCGGGGCTGCGAGTACGGCGCTCACTGCGCCTGCCTTACCCTCGAGAGATTGGTAAGCGGCCTTTTCGGCGCGTCGGCCAAGGATCACCATGGCTAGTAGAAGTCCGGTAGTTAGACCAAGAAGGATCCATAGGATCCAGCCAAGGATTCCGCCAGGGAAAAGAGTTCCCACAACGACAGCGGCAATGTTGGGCACTGCGAAACCTGCAATGATCAGCCAAAGAGCCGACTTGTCGATTGCAATTGTGCGCTTGAAAACATCGACGATCTGTGAAAAACGTCCCGGTGCCTTAGAAGTCTTTTTAGCCATGCGAATAGCCTACCCGTGCACACCCTGCGCGAAGCCATCACGTTGAGCGGCTTCGGCTAAGTGTCGCAGGTTTTCGGGGATCTCAAAGCCCTTCTTCATCATCGAAGCTGCCCAGAGCCGACCAGCGCGGTAAGAACTGCGAACAAGAGGCCCAGATAAAACTCCAAGGAATCCGATTTCCTCTGCCTCCTGAGCCAATTCGACAAACTCCTGAGGCTTCACCCAACGTTCAACCGGGTGATGGCGTTTGGTTGGGCGAAGATATTGGGTGATGGTGATGATGTCAGTACCAGCTGCATGCAAATCAACCAGTGCTTCGGTGATTTCCTCCCGGGTTTCACCCATTCCAAGAATCAGGTTCGACTTGGTCACCAATCCTGCGTTTCGACCTTGCGTGATCACGTCGAGGGAGCGTTCGTAACGGAATGCTGGGCGAATTTGTTTGAAAATTCGGGGCACAGTCTCGAGGTTATGGGCGAACACTTGGGGTTTTGCATCGAAAACGAGCTGGAGATGTTCAGGGTTTCCCGAAAAATCCGGAACAAGGATCTCGACGCCGGTGCCGGGGGATTGTTGGTGAATCTGGCGAATGGTTTCTGCGTAAAGCCACGAACCTTCATCTTCGAGATCGTCTCTAGCCACGCCGGTGACGGTGGCGTAGCGAAGTTGCATTTGCGCAACCGATTCGCCGACCCTCCGAGGCTCATCGCGGTCAAGTGGTGAAGGTTTGCCGGTGTCAATTTGGCAGAAGTCACAACGACGCGTGCACTGCGCACCACCGATCAAGAAGGTTGCCTCGCGGTCCTCCCAGCATTCGTAGATGTTCGGGCAGCCAGCCTCTTGGCAAACAGTGTGCAAACCTTCGGTCTTAACGAGGCTGTGCAGCGCCTGGTACTCGGGCCCCATGACCGCACGAGTTTTGATCCATTCAGGCTTGCGTTCTATAGGCACTTCAGCATTTCGAGCCTCGATGCGAAGGAGTCTTCTCTCAGGTGCGTCTGTCATAGCTCTACTTTGCTTATCTCTTTTAGGTGGCGCATGACTACTTCGGCAGCCATAGCGGTGGTGATTTCGGTTCCAGCCAGTTCGCTGAGCGTGCTTGTCGCTGCGTCCTTGATGCCGCAAGCGATAATCGTTTCGTAAGGCTCCAATGAGTTGTTGCAATTCAATGCGAAACCATGCATGGTGGTCGCGTCCGCGACGCGAATTCCGATCGCTGCAACTTTGACGTATTCGAAGTCTTTCATAACCCAGACTCCAGAGCGGCCGGCCACGCGTTCTCCAACCACCCCGAACTCTGCAATCGTGTCAATAAGGATCTGTTCCAGCCAACGGACATACCCGACGACGTCGATTGGGTTAGGCAATTGCATGATTGGGTAACCAACCAGTTGGCCAGGGCCGTGCCAGGTGACTTTACCGCCGCGATCGACAGCGATAACAGGCGTGCCATCCTGAGGATGCTCCTCGGCTTCGGTACGTTTTCCGGCCGTGTAAACGGCCTCATGTTCAAGCAAAATGCAAGTATTCGTGCGGGTCCCAGAAGCGACCTCAGCGTGAATGGTTCGCTGAAGCTCCCACGCCTCTTCGTAATCTACGAACTTGGGATCTAGGCCGGCTAAAAGGAACTCGGTCATGGCTCAATTCTAAGTTGATGAAGTTGTGAACAGTTCCGAAACGACTGTTTATTCCTCTTCTTGAAGGGCAAGACTGTGTTGATGGCAAAACATCTTGAATCCGTTGCGCATCGAGCAACTGTTAGACACTTTGGCATTCGTTTTGCGCAGGGTGCTAACTACCTGGAGGCCCCGGTAAATCCAAAAAATCCTCGAATAGGTCCACTGGTTCTTCGTCACAAAGACGCCAGATTCAATCAGAGTGCGAATACGTTCTCAATCCCTGTTCTGCAAACGCGCAAGCCACCATGAACTAAGGGGTTTTGGCTGATCGGTCTTGGTTTCTTTGTCGCCTTGGGTTTTGCCTTTATCGCCCCCGAGCCTGTCAAGACACCCCTAATCGCGATTAAGTCATGTGAACAGTTGCTTAGCCTCGACGTCGAGTCGCCGCGAATTAACTGGCTTCAGAAACCGATTGAGATCGGGGGAGTGCGGGTACGCCGAGCAACGTGCGAAAAGAACGTTTACCAAGTCACCCAAAAAATTGGTGACCACAAGGTTGTTGCAGTGAAACGGTTCTAAATTCCTAGGTTTGCTTCGAACGCAGCGCCCTCGAGGCGCGACTTAACGTCCACCAAGAAGCGAGATGCATCTGCGCCATCGACGAGTCTGTGGTCGTAGCTGAGTGCAAGGTAGACCATGCTCCTGATTGCGATCGAGTCGTTACCAGCGGCATCTGTTACTACAACCGGGCGCTTGGTTACGATTCCTGTGCCCAGAATCGCTACTTGAGGCAAGAAGACGACCGGGGTGTCGAACAGTGCACCACGCGAACCAGTGTTGGTCAGTGTGAAAGTTCCGCCACCGAGCTCGTCCGGCTTTAGCTTGTTCTCGCGTGTGCGAGCGGCTAGGTCAGCGATCTGCCCGGCGATTTCAGCGATGCTCAGCGTCGAAACGTCGCGAATTACAGGGGTTAGGAGTCCACGTTCTGTATCGACTGCGAAAGAGATGTTTTCGGTCGGGTGGAACACGATGTTGTCACCCTCGATTGATGCGTTTAGCTTCGGGTGGGTTTTCAACGCCTCGGCCGCTGCGAGTGCGAAGAAAGGCATGAAGTTCAGCTTGCCTCCCGTTGCAGCAACGAACTGTGGCTGAACACGCTGGCGCATAGCCGCTATGGCTGTTACGTCAACCTCAACAACCGTTGTCAACTGAGCGGTTTGCTGCATAGACGCAACTGCGCGCTCGGCTAATACCTTACGCAGGCGAGACATCGGTTCGGTAGTTCCGCGCTGCGCCGAGGCCACGACAGGCGCAGCATTCATTGCAGGTGCTGCGGCAGGTGCAGCGGTTGTGGCGACAACTGGGTTAGCCGAGGTTACGACGTCTTCCTTACGGATGCGTCCACCAACGCCGGTGCCCGCGACATTTGAAAGATCGATTCCATGCTCCGCGGCATATTTGCGAACGAGTGGCGTCACATACGTTGGGTCGCTTGAAACAGAGGCTGATACCGGTGCAGCGACGGGTGCAGCGACGGGTGCTGCGACGGGTGCAGCGACGGGTGCTGCGACAGGTGCTGCGACGGGTGCCTCAACAATAGGCTCGGCCACTGGCTCTGCGACAGGTGCTGGGGCAGCTGGGGTTGATGAGGTTGCTGCGCCAGTGCCGATAACCGCTAGGACGCCGCCAACTTCGATCGTGTCATCCTCCTGAACAAGGATCTGTTCAACGACACCCGCAAAAGGTGAAGGAATCTCGGTGTCAACCTTGTCGGTTGAAACCTCTACCAGAGGCTCGTCGACCGCGACGCTGTCGCCAACTTTCTTCAACCATCGGGTTACTGTTCCCTCGGTTACGCTCTCGCCAAGTGCTGGGAGGGTTACGTTTTCGCTCATCTTTGCTGCTCCTTATGAAGGCGTACTAATCAATACTAGGCGTGTGCGTGAAGTGGCTTGCCGGCGAGAGCCAGGTGAGCCTCGCCGATAGCTTCGTTCATCGTCGGGTGTGCGTGAATCAATGACGCAACGTCCTCCGGGTAAGCCTCCCAGTTGACGATGAGTTGTCCCTCGCCGATTTGCTCGCCGACGCGCGAACCGATCATGTGAATTCCGACAACAGGGCCGTTGTTTTGGCGAACCAACTTGATGAAACCAGCTGTGCCTAGAATCTGGCTTTTACCGTTTCCGCCGAGGTTGTATTCGTAGGTAGAAATGTTCTCTGCGCCAAATTTCTCTGCAGCCTTGGCTTCGGTTAGACCAACGCTGGCAACCTCTGGCTCGCAGTAAGTCACCTTTGGAATACCATTTTCGTCGATTACGGCAGGCTTTAGGCCAGCAATTTCTTCGGCAATGAAGATTCCCTGGCCAAAGCCACGGTGTGCAAGTTGTAGGCCAGGAACAATGTCACCGGCTGCGTAAACACCTGGCAGGTTGGTTTCTAGACGATCGTTGGTCAACACGAAACCGCGGTCCATGTTGACACCTTGCTCTTCGTAGCCCATGCCCACAGTGTTTGGGCCGCGACCAACAGCGACAAGAAGCAACTCGGCTTCGAGCTTGGTGCCGTCTTCAAGGCTCACGATTACGCCTTGCTCGTTTTGCTCGACACCTGCAAATCGAACGCCCAACTTGAAGTCGATTCCACGCTTGCGGAATGCGCGCTCAAGACCCTTCGAAAGAGCTTCATCTTCATTTGGCACTAGATGCGGTAGGCCCTCAACAATTGTTACTTCGGTTCCGAAGGACTTCCACACTGACGCAAACTCGACACCAATGACGCCGCCACCAAGAACGATGACCTTGTTTGGAACGAAGTTGAGCTGGAGTGCGTGCTCAGAAGTAATTACTCGGCCACCGATTTCCAGACCGGGCAGGCTGCGGCTGTATGAGCCGGTTGCTAGGACGACGTTCGTGCCGGTGTAGTTGTCACCGTTGACGGTAACGGTCTTAGGGCCGGTTAGTCGGCCTTCGCCTGAGACAACGGTGATGTCTTTGCTGCCAACCAAGCCGGTTAGACCCTTGAAAAGGCGGTCTACGATACCGTCGCGGTATTTGTTCACCTGAGCCATGTCGATTGAACCGAAGGTGGCATTAACTCCGAATGCAGCGGCTTCGCGAGTCACATCGGCTACCTCGGCCGAGTGCAGGAGGGCCTTTGTCGGGATGCAACCGCGGTGGAGGCACGTGCCGCCGAGCTTGTCTTTCTCGATAAGCGCAACACGCTTACCCAACTGCGCCGAGCGCAGTGCTGCGGCGTAACCGCCGCTGCCGCCGCCAAGAATTACGACATCGAAGTTGTAGTCGGCCATGGTTACTCCATCTGCTTTATTTGGGTTCGTTTCAACTTTACAGGTTTAGCTATAAGACTCGGCTAGAGCCACAAGTGTTCTGAGCATCACTCCGGTTGCACCCTTGCCGGTGTACCCCCAGGGAGCTAGATCGTTGTTTGCCGTCGGTGCAATGTCTAGGTGAGCCCAGTCAATTGGCTCGTCTCCCTTAGCTTTCTTGCCAATGAACTCCTGCAAGAACAAACCGCCGAGGAGCATTCCTCCAGTAGCGCCGAATTTCGCATTTGCGATATCAGCTATGTCTGAGTTCAGTGAGACGCGAAGGTCAGCCGGGAGCGGCATGTGCCAAACCAATTCCCCAGCGGTCGCTGCGGCAGCTTGAAGCTTCTCTACACCGACACCGTGGCCCATGAGTCCCGTGTAACGGTTCCCCAGCGCGATTGATGCTGCACCGGTAAGGGTTGCGACATCCACGATTAGGTCTGGTTTCGATTCGCTGGCAATCGAGAGGCCATCTGCCAAGACCAAACGCCCCTCGGCATCTGTGTTGACAACCTCAACGGTTTTCCCGTTGCGAATCTTAATCACGTCGGTCGGTCTGGTGGAGGTGCCAGAAACCATGTTTTCCGCAATACACATCCATGCGGTCACTCTTACTGGCAACTGCAGCCTGGCAATTGCTAGAACAGCATTGCCAACCGTTGCTGCGCCAGTCATGTCGTATTTCATGCCAACCATCGAAGCTGCAGGCTTGATTGAAAGGCCTCCGGTGTCAAAAGTGATGCCCTTGCCGACTAGTGCAATGTGCGCCTTCGCGTTCTTCGGCTTGTACTCGACGCGAACCAGTCTTGGCGGACGCGACGATCCCTGACCGACGCCTAGGATTCCACCGAATCCATCGGCTGCAAGACGCTTTTCATCCCAGATTTCGACGGTAACGCCGGTGCCTTTAGCCGCCTTTTGAATGGCTGCAGCCAAGCTTTGTGGGTAAAGGTCGTTTGCGGGCGTGTTTACGAGGTCTTGGGTGGCGGCGACACTCGCTGCGATGATTTCGATTCGGGCAAGAGAAGCATTAGTTGGTTTGTGCTCCGAGATGGCAATGATCTTGGCGTTCACGTTGGCTGGAATCTTGTTTGTTCCGCGATAGGTGCCGAACTGGTAACGACCAAGTAGGGCACCTTCTAGAAGCGCCTCGGTTTGCTCTTTGTCTTCGGTTGGCAAGCCAAAGACTATTTCTTTTACGTCGGTGAGCGATCGCGCTGCAACTCCGCCCAGCGCGCGAAGCGTTGAGGCATCTAAAGGCTTGTTTCCTAAACCAACAAGCAGGTAGATTGCTCCATTCGGCGCTGCCAAACGAGCAGTTGATTCGGCCGTTGCCTTTATTCCCAGGTTCGAAAGGTCTACTTGTTCGATTGATGCAAGCTCAATCGGAGTCTGCGCCAGCACTGGCTTTTCGCTTTTAGTTACTACGCCAACGACGTAGGCAGCACCCTTTGAAAAGGAGGTGAATTTAGGGACGATGTTCAACTTTGGACTAGTCATAATCACTAGCCTAACGCGGGGTAAAATAGTCTTGTGAACCAAGGCCTATATTCGCTAGTCAACACCGATATTCAGGTGCCGATGGGTCTTCGTATGGTTGGCGCAATCACTGGTTTCACCGACGCGGGAGGCAGCGTCGCGCAGATAAACAGCCACATTTTCGCAAACCTCGACTCAACTTTGATAGTTCGTTTCAATAATGACGACCTACTCGACTATCGCTCGCGGCGCCCAGTTGTGTACTTCGAAAAAGACCATCTAGAGACCTTCGAGCCACCGATTCTGGGTATCTACCTTGTTAGAGACGAGATTGGGCAACCTTTTCTGTACCTTGACGGTTACGAGCCGGACTTCAAATGGGAGGCCTTCGCCGAGGCAGTCGAACAAATCATGGACATCTTCGCAATTAGCGAATTCGTTTGGATCCACTCAATTCCGTTCCCATCACCGCACACCAGACCAATTGGTGTAACTGTCTCTGGCAATCGTCAGGACGTGATAGCGAAGTTCAGCGAATGGCGCCCTGACACCCAAGTACCCGGCACCATAGTTCACCTACTTGAATTCCGTTTGCGTGAGATCGGCATGCCAACCACTGGTTTCGTTCTATTGGTGCCGCACTATCTCGCCGAGAGCGAGTACCCAGAGGTTGGTATCAAAGCCTTCGAGTTGATTTCTGCGGCCACCTCACTTGTTTTTCCGACAGATGCTTTGCGCGAGGAGTCGATTGCGTTCTTGCGCCGTATCGAAGACAAGGTTGCCGAAAACCAAGAGCTTGCGAAGATGGTCGCGAATTTGGAGCAGGGCTACCAGTCCGGTAAAGGAACCACTTTCGGTGCTCGAATGACACCCAGGGGCCAGAGCGTGCCCGATGCTGATCAGATTGCAGCCGAGCTAGAAGACTTTCTTGCGAGCCGCAGACTGAACAACCCTGATGACGAAACTAAATAGCCGTTTTATAGCGGTCGGCTTGGCCGGTCTCGCTTACTTGGTCGCTGTCACTCAGCGAACAACAATGGGTTCTGTTGCTTTGGACGCCTCTGTGTGGTTTCATACCAACGCTCAGCAATTGTCAAGCCTTGCCGTGCTTCAGTTGCTCTTCTATGCCGGAATGCAGATCCCTGTTGGAATCATGCTCGACCGTTTCGGCAGTCGTCGCATTCTCGCCGTCGGCGCTGTGCTTATGGCAGCGGGACAAGTCGTCGTTGGCTTGTCGACGCTGTTACCAACAGCCGTACTTGGTCGAATTCTTGTTGGTGTTGGCGATGCCTGCACGTTTATCAGCATGATGAGAATGTCAAACTCTTGGTTCAATGGCCGGATAGCCTCTCATTTGCAACAGTGGCTTGCCACGATTGGTCAAACAGGGCAGATACTTTCTGCCATCCCTTTTGCTTTTCTACTTCACCTAGCTGGCTGGGAGCCCGCGTTCATTAGCGCTGCAGCGCTATCCCTACTTGTTGGCACCTTGGTATGGCTTTACGCCAAAGAGAACCCTGCTCGTGAAGTTCATCATTCCACGCGGTTAGTCGACGTGTATTCGAACCTGAAAAAGAACATCCGCAAGCCAATTACCTGGCTAGCTTTTTTTACACACTTCAGCACACAATCCACGGGTACGACTTTTGCTTTGCTTTGGGGTGTTCCGTTCATGGTTTCGGCTCTTTCGCTCAACAGGGGAGTAGCCGGTGGATTCTTGACTCTCTTCGTTATTACCAACGCCTCGATGGGGCCACTGATTGGGCTCTTTTGCGCCAAATTTCCGGCAAGAAGGCACATTTTTGTGCTCGGTGTTGTGGGCGCAATAATCGCTGTATGGTTACTGCTGATTGTGCACCCTGGAGCTCCACCCGCTTGGATGCTCGCTCTACTAGTTATGGTGATTGGCGTAGGTGGTCCAACATCAATGGTGGCTTTCGATTACTCGAAGGAAGCGTTCCCGGCTAGCGAATTAGGTGCAACGAACGGCCTAATCAACGTCGGCGGATTCCTAGCTTCGCTCACCATGATGTGGATCATCGGTGTGAGTCTTGATTCGCAAGGCGGAGCTGTGCTTTACACCTTGGCGCACTTCAAGGTGGCTTTCTTGCTACAGCTGACGGTGACCGCGCTTGGCCTCTTGGGTTTTACCTTCAGTCTCCGGGCACTCAGGAATAAAAAACTGCGAGGTTAAGTTGTTTAGAGGGTGCCGCTTGCGAACATTTCGTCCCAGCCAATGGCATAATAAAAAAGGACCCAGTCTTCCGCAATTCAGTGGATTTGACATGGGTCTAAGTTCTGCCCTGAAGCGGCTAGAGAAATGAGACAACTTGGCGAAAGATAAGCCGGAGCAAACTCCAGCTAAGAAACGTGGACTATTCGGTTCGCGCAAGCCCGCAGACGCCCCGGTGGCACCTGCAGAAAAGCCTGCTCCGAAGGCTAAACCCGTCGCTAAAGCTGCCGCTAAACCCGTCGCTAAAGCTGCCGCTAAACCTGAAGCTAAGCCAGTCGCCAAGCCAGTCGCCAAGCCGGTTGCGAAGCCAGCCGTGAAATCTGAACCCAAAGCAGTTGCTAAGCCAGCGGCTAAACCAGTTGCCAAGCCAGCGGCAAAGGTTTCAGAGAAGCCTGCCACTAAGCCAGCTTCAAAAACTCCTGCAAAACCCGCAGCCAAAGCTAAGCCAAAGGCTGCAAAGGCGTCTAAGGCCACCGAACTAGATGAAGACGCGATCGATGAGATTGATGATGAGGTCGATCTTTCGGTTAGCGACATCGTTGCCGAAGCTACTGAGGTTGTTGACCTTGCGGCTGAAGATGACAGCGCCGATGAGGACTCCAACGAAGATCCTTCTGCAAAGGAGACTGAAAAGGCCGTTGAGGCGAGCGGTGGTTTCGTTCTTTCACACTCCGACGAAGATGACATCCCCGTCCAGACGACAACGATCACCGGTGCAACTGCCGACCCAGTTAAGGACTACCTAAAGCAAATTGGCAAGGTCGCGCTCCTTAACGCAGAGCTCGAGGTAGAGCTAGCGAAGCGCATCGAGGCTGGTCTTTTCGCTCAAGAGAAACTCGAACAAGGTAAAAAGCTTTCGCGTGAGATGCAGTTCGACCTCAAGCGAGTCATGAAAGACGGCGAACGAGCAAAGAGTCACCTTCTCGAAGCCAACCTTCGTCTCGTGGTTAGCCTCGCAAAGCGTTACACCGGTCGTGGAATGCAGTTCTTGGATCTGATCCAAGAAGGTAACCTCGGCCTAATTCGCGCTGTTGAGAAATTCGACTACACCAAGGGTTACAAATTCTCCACTTATGCAACTTGGTGGATTCGCCAAGCGATCACCCGTGCAATGGCCGACCAGGCACGCACGATCCGCATCCCGGTTCACATGGTTGAGGTTATTAACAAGCTTGCTCGTGTGCAGCGCCAGTTGCTTCAAGACCTTGGCCGCGAACCAACTCCAGAAGAGCTCGCCCGCGAACTAGACATGACTCCTGAAAAGGTTGTCGAAGTGCAAAAGTACGGGCGCGAACCTATTTCGCTTTCGACACCTCTAGGTGAAGACGGCGATAGTGAGTTCGGCGACCTGATCGAAGATACCGATGCAATCGCTCCCGCCGAAGCTATTTCTCAGGTGATGCTGAAGCGTGAGCTCGAACGAATTTTGGGAACACTTCACCCTCGTGAGGCTGGCGTTATTCGCAGCCGATTCGGTCTCGGTGACGGTGTTCAGAAAACTCTCGACCAGATCGGTGAAGAATTCGGGGTTACCCGTGAGCGCATTCGCCAGATTGAAGCCAAGACAATGTCGAAGCTTCGCCACCCTTCACGCTCACCCGCCCTTCGCGAATTCCGCGAGGACTAGCCAATGCGAACCCTACTTGCCCTTGCGGTCGGTAGGGTTTTGCGCGTCTTGATTCGGTTAGTGCGCAAGGGCGGAGGCTCTGCTCTACCGGGTTTAGTAGTGAGCAAAATCGACGCAGGGCTTCTCGCCAAGAGCCTTAGGAAGTTTGCGAGCGGACTAGTTGTCGTAACAGGGTCGGCCGGCAAATCGACGACCACCAAAATGCTGGTAGCAATTGTCCGCGCGCACGGGATCAAGGTTTTCACCAACCCCTCAACGGCCAACATTCTGCAAGGCTTCTTTTCGGCAATTGTCGAACAGTCAAGCTTGACTGGTCGACTTCCGGGCGAAGTGGCAATTCTCGAAATGGATGAGGCCCACGCTGCTGAACTAACCAAACATGTAGCCCCACGGCAAGTGACAATTTTGAATGTCATGGAGGATCAACTTGATCGTTTCGTTGACCCCGCGTTAGTGCGAAACGATTTAGGTTTGGTCGGTTCAAGGGCGACAAACGCTCTGATATTGAACGCCGACGACCCCAATCTCCGGATCATGCTAGCGGGTTACCCAACCGAGGCAAAGGTGTCGTGGTTTGGTGTAGACGCGGTTTCACTGGCCAGCGAACGGTTCGGCCTTGCAACTGCGCCGGTTTACCAAGAGGTCGGCCCGAGACCCACTGTCGTCGCCGAGGTTCGCAATCTTGCCGGCAAGACTTTCGATGCAGAGCTCCAAGAGGTCGGTATGCAGCCTCTTTTGCTACCAAATCGCGGGCTTCACTTCGCGGTGGACGCAATTGCAGCGATACAAAGTGCGCGAGAGTTTCTGGGCCCAGAATTCGACTTTGAGCTCGCAGCCGAAACTTTGAACAACTTGCCACCTGTTTTCGCTCGCGGCGAGATTACCGAGGTTCGCGGGCAAAAAGTTGAGTTCATTCTCGTGCAGAATCCGGGCTCGATGCAGCTGAATATCGACAATCTAGAAGGCGACCCAGAGCAGATTCTGTTTGCGATCGGTAGAGATGTTCATGACCCGTCATGGATGTGGACAGTGGACTATTCCAACCTGAGTCACGTAGACGTTGTCACTGGGTTGCAGGCTGACCAGGCCGCACTGTTGCTCAAGTACCACGATGTTCCAATCGGTTCAGTTATTCAGGAACTCGACCAGGCAATTGAGACTTTCTTCAACCTGCCAACGCCTGCGCGTGGCCATAAGACCGTCATATTCTCTGCAGACGCCATGCGACGAATGCGACGCGAACTCGGCTTCTGGTCGCCAGAGGAGGTCGGACGTTGATCGAGTTTTACACCCTGGCCCCAGAGCGGATGAATCTCAACGGCGATCAGGCGAACGTATTCGTTCTTCGCCGGCGTTTGGAGTGGTTAGGCATCGAGTCAAAGGTTGTTTCTATTGCTCCAGAGGATTTCGAAGCCGCGGCGGCCAGGATTATCGAAGCACCTGAATCGAAGTTCCTGATGGTTGGTCATGGTTCAAAGGCTGCAGTGACAAGTTTTGCCAATCACCACGAAGCGATTCGGCAGGGTGTCCTAGATTTTGCCCAGGCAGGGGGTGTTGGCTTAGTTGTTGGCAGTGGATACGAACTAGTTTGTCCAGACTTCGAGCGAACTCCACGCCTTAGTGATTACGCCGACCTGCCGGCAGAGGACGGATTACCCCGAGTTTTTGGCTACATAAACACCGATACGAATTTGCCGGCGATTTCTCGACTAGGCGATTCGGTTATTGCAACCATGGTTCACGGCCCAGTTTTGGCGAGAACACCAGAACTGGCAGATTTATTGCTGACTAGCCTTGGAGTTTTAGTTGCGCCTAACGCAAACTCAGTTGAGGCTGACAAATACGCCGAAGGCGCGCGTTCACACTAACGAACGAGTAGGCGATCTGTTTCGTCTTGCCATTTGAGGGCAATTGCCTCAAGCTTTGGCTTGTTCTCTTTGCCGTGGTGGCCGCAGAAAAGCAGCTCACCAGTTGCCAAGCTCACTCGAACGTAGGCCTGGGCGCCACAAACGTCGCAGCGGTCCTCTGCTGTCAGTGCGGTGGTGGTTTCTGGTGCTACTACTGTTTCTTCCATGACTCTATCGAACCACAGACATCCGACATAGGGGCTTAGATACGGCGTTATTTCGCTATCGGCGAATAGCATAGCCAAGTGCCAAACACCGATTATTCAGCCCGACACCTCAGCGTTCTAGAAGGACTTGAGGCTGTTCGCAAACGCCCGGGCATGTACATTGGCTCAACCGACTCCCGCGGTCTTATGCACTGCCTCTGGGAGATTATCGACAACTCTGTTGACGAAGCCCTTGCCGGGTTCGGTAACTCGATCGAGATTCAACTTCACAAGGATGGCAGCGTTGAGGTACGCGATAAGGCTCGTGGCGTTCCAGTAGATATCGAACCCAAGACCGGCTTAAGCGGTGTAGAGGTAGTTTTCACCAAGCTCCACGCCGGTGGCAAGTTTGGCTCTGGGTCTTATGCAGCATCGGGCGGACTGCACGGTGTTGGTGCTTCAGTTGTAAACGCACTCTCAGAGCGACTAGACGTCGAGGTTGATCGCGATGGCAAAACCTGGGCGATGTCATTTAGGCGTGGCGAGCCCGGCATGTTTGACGATGCAAACGGGATCGCGCCAAACAACCCCTTCAAACCTTTTGAGGACGCTAGCGTTCTTCGCGAGGTCGGCAAAGTAGCCAAAGGTATCTCTGGTACCCGAGTTCGCTACTGGGCTGACCCACAAATCTTCGTCAAAGACGCAAACTTCGTAGTCGAGGAGCTTCTCGGTCGTGCGAGGCAGACGGCGTTCCTGGTGCCAGGTCTTGGGCTAACCATCACCGATGAACGCACACCTGAGCCACAAATTCACCAATTCAAGTTTGATGGCGGGCTTCTAGAATTCGCCGAATACCTAGCCAAAGATGCCGCACTAACTTCTACCTGGCGCCTAAATGGCACGGGAGCATTCACCGAGACGATCCCCGTCCTCAATGAGTCGGGCAACATGGAATCTCGCGAAGTTGAGCGTAACTGTGAAGTTGAAGTCGCTCTGCGCTGGGGCATCGGCTACGAAACCGAAGTCAGGTCTTTCGTAAACATAATTTCGACACCAAAGGGTGGCACACACCTAGCAGGCTTCGAGCAAGCTGTTCTAAAAGTGCTTCGCTCGCAAATAGAAGCGAACAGCCGCAAGCTCAAGCTGGGTAACGACAAAGTCGAAAAAGAGGACGCCTTTGCCGGCCTCACCGCGGTGGTGTCAGTGCGCCTTGCTGAGCCGCAATTCGAGGGTCAGACCAAGGAAATCCTTGGTACACCAGCTGTTAAAAATATTGTGGCTAACGTGATTACCAAGGCCCTGACTGAGCGTCTGACGAGCAGTAAGAGGGACGATAAGGCGCAGTCTGCTCTGCTACTTGAAAAAGTGGTTGCAGAAATGAAGTCTCGAATCAGTGCGAGAACTCATAAAGAAACGCAACGTCGCAAAAACGCGCTTGAGTCGTCGTCTTTACCGACAAAGCTTGTCGATTGTCGAACGCAAGAGACCGAAGTTTCAGAGCTTTTCATCGTTGAGGGTGACTCGGCGCTTGGCACAGCAAAACTGGCTCGCAACAGCGAGTTCCAAGCTCTGTTGCCTATTCGCGGTAAGATCCTGAACGTGCAGAAAGCTTCTGTGAGCGATATGCTCTCGAACGCCGAGTGTGCTTCGATTATCCAGGTCATCGGTGCAGGTTCAGGTCGTTCATTCGATCTCGATGCCGCGCGCTATGGCAAGGTGATTCTGATGTCAGACGCAGATGTCGACGGCGCACACATTCGAACCCTGCTACTCACGCTGTTTTTTAGATACATGCGCCCTCTGGTTGAGGCTGGGCGGGTTTTCGCTGCTGTTCCGCCCCTACACCGGGTAATGGTCATAAACCACGGCAGTAAGCCAAATGAGCCCATCTACACTTACTCGCAAGCGGAGCTTGAAACGCTTTTGGCAAAATTGAAAGCCGAAGGCAAGCGCTACCAGGAACCAATCCAGCGCTATAAGGGTCTTGGTGAAATGGATGCAGACCAGTTATCTGAGACGACAATGGACCGCGACCACCGAGTGCTTCGGAGGGTCACGGTAGATGACGCTGAGGCTGTCGAGAAGGTTTTCGAGTTACTTATGGGCAATGAGGTCGCACCGCGGCGCGAGTTCATCATCGATTCAGCCGATGACTTCGATACCGAAAGAATTGACGCTTAGTTTCTAGCGAACGCCTACGGCGCCGATTACGGCTACAAGGGCTGATCCGCTTGCGTCGCGCCTGGTTGGCTCTGGCAACTCGATTGGTTTGCCGTCAACGCTCATAGCGAGTGCCGACCCCTGTGTTATTGATGCAAAGTAAAGCTGGTCTTCATTTCTGATGAACTTTTGGGCGCGAACACCGCCGGTTGCCCGGCCCTTGGGTGGGAATTCCATTAGGTTCGAGACCTTTACGCTACCTGCATCGGTTCCGGCTAGCGCATCCGAGCTGTTTGCCGCCGTTACGACTATTGCCGAATCCCGCTCTGTTACCACGGCGAATTCGATCGCTTTCGCGCCTGAGCTTAGGTTTATACCGGCGACGCCAGATGCCGCGCGGCCCTGAGCGCGCAAGCCGCTTGCGTCAAAACGTAGCAGCTGGGCGTCGCTTGACACGAACACACATTCCACTGCGCCGTTAGCCGAAGCTGCACCGATGACTTCATCGCCATCCTTCAGTGCGATAACTTCGAATTCATCTTTCGATGGGTAATCCGCAACAACGCGCTTCACCACGCCATCCTTTGTTCCGATGAGGATTTCCCCGTCACCTGATATGTCGAACAATCCAACGAAGGTAACGCCTTTGAGGCCGAGGAACTCCAAAACCTTGATTGCAGTAGCCGGCTCAAACGTTTCGCCGCTCGAAGGGATGTCGCCAGCGTGGATGCGGTGAATTTTGCCGTCGGAGGTCAAGAAACCTAGGTCTTTTCGTGTTGAAGTTGCGATGCGGACGGTAACTGCGTCGTTCTTTTTACGCTTCGAACCTTCCGCTGTTGTTTCGCTAGAATCCGATCGGGCCAACAAGCCACTAGCAGTGAGTGTAATTACGCACTCTGTGTCAGCTAGTTCGGCATCGACGTTTGCAGCCTTTGCGGCCGAAATTGGCTTGATTTCTTCGGTTTCGGTGCGCAGTTCGGTGCGTCTAGCGTCGCCGTAGATCTTGGCTACCTCAGCCATTTCTGTCGAAACCAAAGCGCGCAGGATTGCTTCATCTCCAAGAATTCTTTCGAGCTCAGTTATCTCGGTTCGGAGCTTGTCGGCTTCGGCCTCGAGTTCAATCTTCGAGAACTTGGTCAGACGTCGAAGTCGCAGCTCAAGAATGTATTCGGCCTGTTCGTCTGACAAATCGAACACTTGCTTGAGTTTGCTTCGAGCGTCATCGGCTTCGTCGCTAGAGCGAATGACCTGAATGACTTCATCGATTGAAAGGATTGCGACGAGCAACCCTTCGACGAGGTGCAATCGCGCTTGGCGCTTACCCAATCGATTCTTTGAGCGTCGCCTGGTGACTGTGACACGGTGGGTCAGATAAACGCCGAGGAGTTCCTTGAGTCCAAGAACCTGTGGGCGCCCGTTAACCAATGCGACGTTGTTGATGCTGAATGAGTCTTCCATTGGCGTGAAGCGATACAGCAGATCTAGTACGACCTGAGGATCAAAACCGGTCTTCAATTCGATAACGAGTTTTAGGCCGTTGGTGCGGTCGGTAAGGTCGGTCACATCTGCGATGCCCTGAAGCTTTTTGCTATTGACGCCTTCCTTGATCTTTTCAATGACCTTTTCTGGGCCAATCAGGTAGGGGAGTTCGGTAACGACGAGTCCGAGTTTGCGTGGCGAAACGCTTTCGATAGTGACTCTCGCCCTTGTTTTGAAGGCTCCGCGGCCCGATTCGTATGCGTCTCTGACTCCGTCTAGGCCAACGATGATGCCACCGGTTGGTAAATCTGGACCTGGCACGTATTTCATAAGTTGAGCTGTAGTGGCGTCTGGGTTCTCAAGCAAGAAAATTGCCGCGGCAACAACTTCTCGCATATTGTGAGGGGGCATGTTTGTGGCCATACCAACGGCGATACCGGCCGAGCCGTTTACCAAAAGATTCGGGAATCCAGCTGGCAGTACCTCGGGTTCGGTCAGTTGGGCGTCGTAGTTCGGTTTGAAGTCGACGACATCTTCATCCAGGCCTTCGTTCATAGCCATCGCGGCTTGAGCTAAACGTGCTTCGGTGTACCTAGCCGCCGCCGGTCCATCGTCAAGCGAACCGAAGTTTCCGTGGCCGTCAATGAGGGGAACTCTTAGGGTAAACGGCTGGGACATGCGCACAAGTGCGTCGTAGATCGCGCCGTCGCCGTGCGGGTGCAATTTACCCATGACTTCGCCAGTGACGCGAGCAGACTTAACATGGCCGCGCTCTGGCCGCAAACCCATCTCGCCCATCTGATAGATGATTCGTCTGTGAACTGGCTTCAAGCCGTCTCGTGCATCTGGGAGAGCGCGAGCGTAAATAACCGAGTATGAGTACTCCAGGAATGACTCTTGCATCTCGACTCTTAGGTCGATGTCTACAATGCGTTCTTCTGGTTTCTGACTAGTCATTTCTCACTCTGTGGCACACTTGGGGGGATGACTCTGACGATGCTACCGCCTGCCCCAAAAGATGTAGGGAGGCTCTCTGACGTGTTTATCAGTGCACTCGGAGCAATTATTGGGGGAGACCACAATCGGCTCAAATTGCCAAGAGTTCATTCGGCCCTGGTTGTCCTGATTGATGGTCTCGGTTATCAAAATTTGAAGGAACACCTTGGCCATGCGCGAAACTTGGCGCGGTTGTTGAATCTATCGGGTGACCAGGCAATTCGGGTCGGCTTCCCTAGTACCACAGCGGTTAGCCTTACCAGTTTCGGCACGGGTCTTAGGGCCGGTGGGCACGGAATTATTGGCTACCAAGCGCTCGATGCGAGCAACGCAATTAGAAACATGCTTTCCGGATGGCAGGTTGGCGACGAACCT
>CANGNZ010000009.1 GCA_947455435.1 Microbacteriaceae bacterium | reverse complement strand
GTTCCGCCAGCTGGTTGAAGAACTTGTGACCCTCCTTGCCTACGAAGCCACCAGGGATGTCTCGGTGCAAGACATCGAGATCGAAACGCCGGTTACTCGCACTCAAGGCGTAAAACTCAGTCGCCCGCGGCCGATTATCGTGCCGATCTTGCGCGCAGGTTTGGGCATGCTCGAGGGCATCGTCAAGTTGCTGCCTACCGCCGAAGTTGGTTTCTTGGGCATCAAGCGTGACGAAGAAACCTTACAGCCATTCACCTACGCCAACCGCCTGCCAGAAGACCTGAACGGGCGACAGGTATACATAATCGACCCGATGCTTGCCACCGGCGGCACCCTGATAGACTCAATCGACTACGTCTTTGAGCGCGGGGCAACCGAGGTGACCGCAATTTGCCTAATTGGCGCCCCAGAAGGCGTTGAGGCTGTTCGCGCCCACGTTGGTTCTCGCAATGTGAACCTCGTGCTCGGCGCCATGGACGAAAAACTCAACGAGGTTGGCTACATCGTGCCAGGCCTCGGTGACGCGGGCGACCGCCTGTACGGCCTAGCCGACTAATTGACCACCAAAAGAGTCTGACCGGTCATTTTTCACCCAAGCCCGAGTTATTTGGTTTGTTCTCTGCCAAAATCGCAATAACACCGGATAAAAAGGGGAAACCATGAGGATTCTTAAAGCTCTTGGCGCGGTAGCGGTTGCAACGACTCTAACTTTTAGTCAGCACGTTGTGGCGACGGCAGCCACCCCTGAATGCACGGTTACCGTGAGCGATTCGAACACCGTCTTTTACGGCACAAACTCAAACGATGTGATCTGCATCACCGGCAACAATGACACCGTGAACGCCCTGGGCGGAGAAGACACAATCGTTGACGAAGGTGACAACAACATAATCAACCTTGGCGACGGCAGTGACTACTACATCGGCCTCATTGGTTACGGTTCAACCGTTGACGGCGGTGCAGGTGATGACAACATCGAAGGCACGCCAGGCAACGATGCACTCAACGGTGGCGAAGGCAACGACACAATCGCTGGTGGCGAAGGCGCCGACACTCTTAACGGCGGCAACGGCCAAGACAACATTTCGGGCGACGCCGGGAGCGACAACATTTTCGGCGAGGCCGGCACAGACGTCCTCGCAGGAGGGTTGGGCAACGACATCGTCTCTGGTGGATCGGGCATCGACACCGTTGACGGCGGCGAAGGCCTAAACACCTGCGATTACACGACCGGTGAAGTTATTACTCAGACTTGCCGCTATGACGACCAAGCGCCCGTGGCACGTGTTGAATTCACCCCGAGCACGGTTGACTTGACTGTTGCAAACCCGACGATGACGGTTCACATCACAGGCACAGACCTCACCGGCATCAACGGGATCAGCTGGCACTGCGACAAGATTTGGGGAAACCTGGACTTTAAGTCGCACTGGCTTGGGCTCGGTTCGTACAACGCGCAGCCTTCGGTCAAAACCCAAAGCTGGGGAATCTCGACCTTGACGAACATTGATTACACGGCGACCCTGTCACTGACTCAAAACGAGTGGCCAAGCGGTTCTGGCTCGTGCACAGTCTCAACCCAAGACACCCTCGGAAACGTTGGTGCCGGCACCACCGCGACGCCACTGACTTTGATTTCGAATTGGGACTCGCTTTTTGGCAGCGACAAGAGCGCGCCGACAGTTTCGTTCACAATGGACCAAACAACTGTCGATGTGACATACGCAGATGCCCACGTTGGCTTCGACTACACCTCACACGATGAGCTCGCTGGCCTCCAGCAAGACGAAGTTGACTGCATTAACCGCACTAGCGGCTGGGAGGATCGATTTGGTATCGGTGGCACCAATGTCGGTTGGATCAGCGGAATGGGCCACATTCGGCCAGAGAACCGCGTTGCCACCAACGACGGCCTGAACGCTCACGTCACTGGGTCGTTCGTGATCCCAAAAGACACCGTGCCAGGAACCTACGTTTGCTACAGCTTCTCTATCGACAAAGCCCAAAACACCGCGCAGGTTGACAACATTGCTTCGCTTACCGTCACCGACTCTACCCCGCAAACTGCGCTGAACCCGAGCGTGGATTCGGCAACGATAAGCGCCAACTTGGTCGACACCGGTTCGGCTGGCTCCGACGTTCGCATGGCCTACAGCGTCTCGACTAATCGCCCGATTGTTCAAGCAGTTATGCAGTGCACCAAGTACATCAACGGCAGCGTCGACACGTCCGACTTCAACTACTTCTACGCAGACGTGTCGAATGAACTTCTTGGTGGCTCGCACTTCCAACTTCAGTCAAACAACCCGGCAGTCACCTTCACAACAAACTCGGCATCATTCACCGACACCTTGGCCACCTTAAACGTGACCGTTCATCTGCCTTTTGGTATGAGACCGGGTGATTTCAAGTGCGTCGCGGCAGTGAACGACTACAACGGACGCAGCGCCCAGGTAGACGTCGGAATGCTAAAAATCCTGCGAACACCAGCTGGCCAACCATCGGAGCCAGTCTCGGTCAACTTCACTCCAAGCAACTCGATGAAAACGGCTGGAACCTTGACTTGGGATGCACCTTCTAACCTTGGCAACCCTGGTCTCACAAAATACGTCACCGATTATTCGACCGATGGCGGCCAAACTTGGAACAGTCTTCAAAACGGTGTAACCACTGATCGTTCACTTACTCTCAGCAACCTTGCGACCAACACGCACTACACCTTCAGGGTGCGTGGTGACAACGGGGCGACCCTTGGTCAAGACACATCCTTCATGGCCCTCAACTATGGCTCGGCCGAGGTAACGACACTTGGCGCCACCAGACCGAACGCACCCGAGTCGTTGCAGCTAACGAATGTGACCTCCAACAGCGCTTTGGTTAGCTTCGCTGGCCCAGCCGACAACGGCGGGGCGCAGATCAGCGACCTCAAGGTTGAGGTTTCACGAGACGGCCAAACCTGGACGCGCGTCGGCAACCCAAACTCCCTTGCGTTGAATTACACGATCGGTGGGCTCGCACCAGGCGTGCAGTACAGCGTTCGAGTTTCAGCCACCAACGAAGCCGGGCAGAGCGAATACCTGACCGGAACATTTACCACGAGCACCGCGCTAGCCAGCAAACCGCTAAACGCGCAGGTGTCGAATCTTAGCTACAAGAACTTGAGTCTCAGCTGGTCAAACCCTGCAACAAACGGCGGCAACGCGATCACCGATTACCAGGTTCAATACTCAACCGATGGCCAAACCTGGGTGACTTTGCCGCACCAGCCCCTCGCCTCGCGCACATTCGACGTGACCGGCCTCAAGGTTGGCAAGAAGTATTTCTTCAGGGTCGCCCCGATTACCTCGAGTGGAGTTGGCGCATACAGCGATGCGGTTTCGGCAACAACACTCGCAACCGTGGCTGCCACCCCAACGTCGCTCAGCGCCACAGCTAAAAACACCTCGGTTGTTCTTGGTTGGAAGCCAGTGGCGAATGCAAATGCTGCAGTGGTGACAAACTTCATAGTCGAGTACTCCAAAGATGGCGCACACTGGGTAACTGTCACGAAGCCGATCTCAACGAGCACGACTCTTACGGTGACCGGCCTGAAGACCAAGACCCGCTACCAGTTCAGAGTCAAGGCGATCAATAGCGTTGGTTCCTCGGTTGCTTCGAAGGTGTTGACCGTCACAACCAAGTAGTTTTGTGGCTCTAAAATAGGGGCATGACTAACGCCAAGATTTTCAACGCATTGATGCGTGGCGTTATGTGTATGCGCTAGTGCCGCTACCCGCCAACGTCGCTCGGTTTAGCATTCGGCACCAAAACCCCAGACTCCCCTATTTTTCGCATACTCAAAAAAGGTTTATTAAATGCCAAACGAAACAGAAGCACGCGGGTTCGCACTCTACGTGGGACTCGATGAATCATCGGCGCTTGCCGCCGGCACCTCACTGACCGAAGTTGTGAACGCGCTTCGAGCCAAACTTGCCGAACTCACCCCCGGCACCGAAACCTATGCGGCTGTCGCTCTTTCGCCTAAAGGCATCGGCGGGCGCAACATCGACGTAGTTCGCGCCGCTCTTCGCGACCCACGCGTCACCGATGGTGATGAAGTCGACGATGACGAACCGCAGGGAATCCTGGTTGACGTGCCACGTCGCAAGGTCTTTGCCGACGGCGTGAGCGCGAACCTCACGTTCAAGGAGTTCGAGTTACTGAACTACCTGATCGATCACCAGGGCGAAACGATTAGCCGACGAGAACTTGTTGAGCTTGTCTGGGACGACGAAGACGAGACGGCCGTGAACGAGCGCACCATCGATGTTCACATTCGCCGGCTACGCGCCAAGATTGCCGGTTACGAAGACATCATTCGAACCGTCCGCGGTGGTGGCTACCGGTTCGATAAACACCCAGACGTCACTGTTGAGGACTACCAGATTTAGGCTTGTTCGGTGAGCGAAGCGCTAGAACAACTAGTTGAACTGACCCTTGAGGCAGTTGAACTCGGCAACCTCACCCCGATTTTGCTGATGGACGGCCGCGCTGGTAGCGGCAAGAGCACCCTCGCCGAAGCTTTGAAGAACCGACTATTCAAAGAGGGCGAATCTTTGCCTCGTGTGATTCACATGGACGACCTCTACGAGGGGTGGCGCGGTTTAGAGACCGGTGTGGATATCTTGAATCGCCAGATTCTCGGTGCACTTGCCAAAGGCGTTGGTGCCAGTTGGCAGGAGTGGGACTGGGAGCTTGGCGAGCGCGTGAAGTGGCGCGAGTTTAGGGGTGGCACACCGTTGATCATCGAAGGCGTTGGCGCGCTCAACAGAGTGAGTGCCGAGCACAGCGCGATTCGCGTTTGGCTAGAGGTTGACGAGCAGGTTCGTTTTGAGCGCTGGGTTGAGCGCGAGGGTAGCGATGAACACTGGGCCGAGTGGTCTGCGCAGGAGCTCGAGTTTTATGCCCGCGAGCGCTCGAGCGAATTGGCTACTTTAGTTTTCGGTTCGTGAGCCAAGAGCGCACGCCAACAAAAATCGAGGCAGCAACAAAACCAGCCGCGATCAGGTAGCTGGCGTTTTTCACGGCTGGAATCGTGGCCGCGTAAAAACCCGCGATGGTCAGGCCAACACCCCAGGTCAGGGCGCCAACCAGGTTTGCGCTAAAAAACTTGTAGTAGTTCATCTTTGAGATGCCGGCAATTGGTGGGACAAGTGCGCGAACCATAGGGATGAAGCGGCCAATGACCATCGCCCACCAACCCCATTTTGCGTAAAAGCCTTCGCTCTTTGCGATCGACTTCTGCAACCAAGCGCCTTTGCGTTTGTCGAGGTATGGCCTGCCAAAGTGGCGGCCAAGCGCGTAACCAACCTGGTCGCCGAGCCAGGCGGCAATACCTACGCCGATCGCCATCACCCAGATGTTCACACCCGAAGCAGCAGAACCAGCAACCACACCTGCAGCAAACACTAGCGAGTCACCGGTGATGAACGGCGTGAAGGCTCCGATCATCAGCCCGGTGCCGGCAAAGACGAGACCCCAGACCACTATGTAAAACAGGATGGGGCCCGTGTGGGTGCTCCAACCCTCAATTTGGTCTGAGATGCTCGCGAAATGATGCATTGACTATGGCTTGCCGTGCAAGACGATTTCGTCAAGCTCAAATCGAGTGCGAGGCTGAATCTCGCGCTCGTAGGCTGGGCCTTCGAGCTGATCGGCTGAGGCAACCTTTCCGATTGCAACTACAACGATTGGGCGAAGGTCTTCATCGAGTTCAAGGATCGAGCGCAGCGCGTCAGGAACGAAGCCACCGATCTGGTGTGCGTGCAAGCCGAGTTCGTGAGCCTGAATCACAAGGTTGGCCACGGCTAGCCCGGCGTCGTATGGCGCGAAGTGGTTGTCTTTGCCATCTGCAGTAAGGGTCTTGATAGAAACTACGACGAGGGCTGAGGCGTTTGGCGCCCAAGCCTGGTTGAAACCGCTAAGGCCTTCGGCTGAAACCGCGGTATGCAATGCGTCGCCGCGCTTTAGCACTGAGAAGCGCCAAGGCTGTGCGTTGTTGGCCGAAGGAGCCCATCGTGCCGCCTCGAGAATCGAAAGCAGCTCGTGTGAGGGGAGCTCATAGTTGGTGTCGAACGAGCGAGGGCTCCAGCGTTCGGCTAGCACGGGCAAAATCTGGGCAGCGGTGATTGCGGTTTTAGTCATAGTTCTATTCAACCAAAGAGTTGGCTACAGAATTCCTTTTGCTACGGCCAAGAAACCATCGATGTCTTCTTCGGCGGTGTCCCAAGAGCACATCAGGCGAACCTGCCCGGTCGCGACATTCCAAACGTAGAAGCGGTATTGCTCCTGAAGCTTTGCGGTCTGAGCCTCGCTGAAGATCGGGAACACCGCGTTTGCCTGGGTTGGGTTAGGAATCTCGACGCCCATTGCTCGAAGGCCAGCGTCGAGCTTGGCGGCCATCTTGTTTGCATGGGTGGCGTTTCGGCTCCAGAGGTCACCCTCGATCAAGGCAATCAGCTGAGCGCTCATGAATCGCATCTTGCTGCCGAGTTGCATCGAGGTTTTGCGCAAGAACGCGATTGAGTCAATTAGTGCAGGGTTTAGAACAACGACTGCCTCGGCGCCCATGGCGCCGATCTTTGTGCCGCCGAAGCTGACGATGTCTACGCCGGCATCGGTGGTGAACTCACGGAACTTCGCGCCAAGGGCGGCTGCCGCATTCGAGATGCGAGCGCCGTCGAGATGAAGGTAAAGACCGTGCTTTTTGCAGTAGTCGCCGATCGCTTTGATCTCGGCGGCCGTGTAGAGAGTGCCGAGCTCTGTTGTCTGCGTGATGCTAACAACTGCCGGTTGCGCGCGGTGAACGCTGCCGATGTCGAACATCTGGGTATCGATGAGTTCTGGAGTCAGCTTGCCGTCTGGCGTCGGAATCGTCCAAAGCTTTAGCCCAGCCATCTTTTCGGGAGCACCACCCTCGTCTGTGACGATGTGGGCCGTTTCGGCGCAGATCACCGCCTCCCAACGCTTGGTACAGGCCTGAAGCGCGACTACGTTTGCACCCGTGCCGTTGAACATCGGGAACGCGAGGGCTTGTGAACCAAAGTGTTCCTGCATCAGGGCATCGAGCCGAGCGGTAACGGTGTCTTCGCCGTAGGCAATCTCGTGACCCTCGTTTACGGCAAGCATTGCCGCCATGATTTCTGGGTGAACGCCTGCGTAGTTGTCGCTGGCGAAACCTCGCCAGATTTTTCTTGGGGTCATGCTGTGATTCCTGCCGTTGCTGCGATTTCGGGGGCTAGTTTTTTGCGAAGAGCTTCGTAGAACACGTTTAGCGGAAACTCGTCTGGGAGCACGAGGTCAACGACCTCGCGCAGTTCGCCGTTGACGGGCAAAGCGTCGACGCCCTTGGCCCAGTTGGAGCCCGGGTGTGGCTCAACCAAACCGGAGACAAACTCGTAACTGGCTAACCAGTGAGCCAGACGGCTGCGGTCGATTCCTGTGCGATAAAGCTCTTCGACCATTTCGCACAGCTCAACCATCGAGTCGTTGAGGCGATCCCATTCGAGAGACAAAGTGTTGTCTGTCCAGTGCAAAATGCCTTGCTTGTGGAGGTGCGCGAAGATGATCTGGCCTCCGAGGCCATCGTAGTTGCGGTGACGGTCGCCGGTAATCGGAAACCTGAACAGGCGGTCGAACAAGATGGCGTAGCGGGCGAAGCGGGCAAGGTAAACACCTTGTGCTTCGAGTTTCGCGGTTTCGCGGTAGGTCGTGAGGTCGCAGCGCAGCTCCTCGAGCGCATACATCCAATAGGGCATGCGCTGTTTGATCATGAACGGGTCAAACGGCAGGTCGCCGTGACTGTGAGCGCGGTCGTGCACGAGATCCCACAACATGTAGGTCTCTTGGGTCACCGACTGGTTGGCGAGAAGATATTCGGCATCGGCGGGTAGCGCGAGCTTCAATAACTCGGACGCACTTGCGGTGATGCGGCGGTAACGTGCGGCTTCGCGGTCGCAGAAAATTCCACCCCAGAAGAACTTTGCTAGCTCTCTGGTCGCCACCGTTTCGGGGAACAACACTGCGGAGTTGGTGTCGTAGCCCTTTGTAAACGCAACGAACTCGATTGGCACGAAGGCAGGGTTGTGGTACTGCTTCGATTCAAGCTCGTTGATCCACTGCGGCCAAACGGTTCGGGCAACGACCGCTTCGAAGTTTCGATTCGGGTTTCCGTTTTGGGTGTACATCGGGAACACGACGAGGTTTTCGAGTTTGTCGCTGCGGTTTAGGTCTGGCCTGAACAACAGGAGCGAATCTAAGAAGTCCGGCACACCGAAGTCGCTATCAATCCACTTTTCGATGTCTTTGATTGTTGCCTCGAGGTGTTCGCGCTGGTGTTCGAACTTCGGAATCAACGCGTTGATGGCGCCCATCATCGCTAAGGCGTGAGGCTTAGCGGCAGCTTTTTCGTCGGCAACCGAACCGTCTTTTGCCTGCAGCGGGCGAATCGCCTCAACAGCGCGCTCCAGCGCGAGCCAATTCTGGTCGGTGAGCGTCCAGCTAGCCTCTTTGGCTTCGGCCGCTGAGTCACCAGTTGCCGCGACCCAGGTAACCAGGTTGCGCCAGAGGGTCAGGTGGTCGAGGTCATCAATCGAGTCGTCGCCGAACAGGTCTGAGTCGGCGATCACGGCGACGCGACCACGGCCGTGAGTCTGAACCGCAAGAAGTGGCGCCGAAGCCGGAGTGGCCGTTGCGCTGGTTGCTGCGACAACGAAGGTATTGGCAGCAACGCTTTGCTGAATCTCGAGTGCACCGGCACGGTAAAAACAGGCCTGCCCGACACCGGCGGTCAAGCCGGTCGGAATGAGGTCGCCGAGTACCCAGGTTGCGACCTCTTTGTAGTTTGAGTGTGGGTCTTGAACCGTGACGTTTTGCACCTTGATGCCGAAACGCTCGGCGATTACTCCGGCCGAGTTACCGTATTTCAGTTGTTCGGTTTCGGCAAACAAAACCAACCCACCGCCGGCCTCCACCCAAGCGACCAGTTCGTCGATTTCGGTTGGCGTGAACTCAGGGTGCCCCTGTTTGGTGGTGGATTCGAATTCGTCCTTCGAAGAGTGAAGGGCGACGAAAACCTTTGAGCGCTTAAGCGCATCGGCAAGGGTTTCGGTGGTGTGGACGGCGATTTCAAAGCCGTCGTTTCGCAGCACATTGGCTGCCTTGACGTATCCGGCATCTACCGGGTTGCCTGGGTTGATCTGCTCCGCTACCTCTGGTCTTGTGGACCATGCCGGGCGGTGCGACTCATCGAATGTAACTCGAGCGAGCATGCGTACCTCCTTGTACCCCTCCAATCTACCAACTGCGTAGAGTGGCTTGTATGTCACGTAAAGGTCTGTTTCTTTTTCTCGCCTGCGGTATCGCCTGGGGTATTCCGTACTTCTTCATCAAAGTTGCAGCGAGTGACTTTTCACCTGCCATGATCATTCTTTCGCGCGTGCTTCTTGGCGCGCTCGTGCTTACTCCCGTAGCAATCAAGCGCGGCGCTTTCGTGCCGGCTTTGAGGGCCTGGAAGGTGAGCCTCGCTTTCGCGCTCTTCGAGATGGCTGGGCCTTGGTGGTTGGTTACCACAGCTGAGAAGGGTCACATTTCTTCTGGACTCGCCGGGCTGCTAATCGCGACCGTGCCGTTCTTCGCGATGGCCGTCACGTTTTATTACCTCGGCGACAAGTCGGCAGTGCACAAAAAGAACATCCTCGGGCTGGCGATCGGCTTTGTAGGAATCTTTTTGTTGGTCGGCATCGATGCCTTCACGCAAAACCTGGAACTGGTTTGGGTTGGCGCAATCATCTTGGCCGCAGTTGGCTACGCGATTGCCCCTGCGATTGCCGCCAAGGAGGCGCCTAACGTTGAGCGGATTGGTGTGATCGCCGTTTCGATGATCTTTGTCGCCGTGATCTACGTTGTGCCGGCAATTCTGAACCCGCTGGCCGAAGGTGTGACCACACCGAAGTGGGAGTCTTGGGTATCGCTCGCAGTGCTTGGCGTTGTTTGCTCGGCTGTCGCGTTTGTGCTGTTCTTTGACTTGATGAAAGAAATTGGCCTCTCGAGGGCGAGCTTGATCACCTACGTGAATACCGCGGTGGCCATTTTGCTGGGCATTCTGTTTGCCAGCGAACCATTCACCATCGGTATGTGGGTTGGGTTCCCTTTGGTCGCTGCAGGCTCATTCTTAGCCAGCCGTCGCCACGCCTAACCCAGAAGTTGTTCGGCTAGGCTCAAAATCGCGGCAGCTTCAGCGAGGGTGGCCGACTTGCGCTCAAAAGGTGAGCCGTCAACGAGCTGCTTTAGTTCGCGAGCCTGGCTCAAGAAACCGGGCTTGAAGTCGAGGTCGTCTTGGCTCAGCTCGAAAGCCTCGCCCTTAGTCGCAACATAGTGGCGCAACGGCAGTTCCGGGGTTGGGTCGATTACCTGAACACCGACAAACTCTTGATAAAACTCGATTGGGCGAAGCGCTGCCGATTTGCCTGGGGTGTGAATGTCGACGAAGAAGTTCGATGGCGAACCGAAGGTGATCATTGCCGAGCCAACCCCGCCGGCCGCCTCTAGGGCAACGCTTCGTGTGACAATGCCCGAGGCGTTGTCTAACTTGGCGATGCCACTCACCTTTAGCGTGCCAAAAAGGTACTGCAGTAGGTCAAGAACGTGAACCGAGTTGCCGAGCAGAATCGCACGCTTTTTGTCGTCGGCCATGTCGGCCGCCCACGAAGCCTCAGGTATTGCTGCGTTGAAGGTTGCCGCACTTGCGCTGGTCACGAGCTTCTTAGCTTCGGCAACGCTCGAGTAGTGGCGACGGTTGTAGCCGACCAGGACGTTCGCCGGGTTGCCGAGCGCAGCGATCTCACTCGAAGCGTATGCCACCGGCTTTTCGACCAGAATCGGCTTGCCAGTAGCGATTGCGGCAGCCAAGATTTCTGGGGTAACCGATGTTTCTGGGGCAATCAAGAGCGCGTCAACGTTGCTGGCAACAACCTCTTGCCAGGTGTCTAATGCTTCTGCCCCATACTTTGCGGCAAGTGCTGCTGTTTTCTCTGAACCCGGGCGTGAGCCGATGTTGCTGATCTCAAACCCAGCAGCCTTCAAAGCGTCTAGGTGAAAAGGAACAATCGAGCCGGAGCCGACAACGCCTAAGCGGCTCAAGAAATACTCCAGTGGCGGTTGATGTCGACAAGCTTTTCGTCAACCGGCAGATTGAGGCGTTGGCCGAGCTCAGAAGCGTGCAGAGCGGCGAGTAGGTCTTCTGCTGTGCGTGTGCCAGTGTCGCCAACCGACTTGCCAGCCTTTACGGTTTCGTAGAGAGCGGTCATGCCGGTTTTACCCTCTGGGGTGAGCCAAAGGTTTTCGCGGAACACCTGGTCTTGCGCGTAACCTGTGCGGGTCACGGCCGGGTAGGTTTCGATTTCGCTCTTGTTTCGAATGCGCAAAGCGAAGTCACCGTTTGGCATCATTTCGCCTTCGGCATCGCGCCAGTAAAAACGCACGTTCTCGGTTACCGCGCTCTGGTTCAAGAAAACACAGCTGAAGCGCTTTCCACCTGCGTAGTTGTAGTTCACACTGCCTTCATAGAAGGCAAGTGACTCGTGGCGAGGGTTGATGTTTTGACTTTCGAGGTCTGCCGTCACCGAAATTGGCGATGCACCAAAAAGCACTGTTGCAAGGTCAAGGTAGTGAATGCCGTTGGTTGCAATGCAGCGAGCGCCACCCGTGACGGTTACTCCCTTTAGTTCACCGAGGTTATGCTCGGCGGCAACGCGCATGATGCCGTCTGGCAGGCCAGAGAATCGGCGCGTCAGGTTAATCCACAACTTACCGCCGGCACGCTCGACCTCAGAGAGAATATCGCGAGCGTCGGCGATTGAGTCAGAAAGTGGCTTTTCGACGACGAAGTTCTTTTGGCCTTTGGACTGCAGTGCGCGAATGGTTGGCACATGGTCTGGGCCCCAGTTTGCGACTGTGGCTACATCGAAAGGTGTGAAATTTGCAAGAACCGCTTCAAGCGAGGTTGCGGTCGAGATCTTTTCGCCACCTTCGGTCTTCGCCCAGGCGAGAGCCTCCTCGTTGATGTCGACGACGGTAATCGCGTCGAAGAGGTTGAGCATCTCTTGGAGGTGCTTTTTACCGATTGATCCGCAGCCCACGAGGAGCGCTGTTGAGTTGGCCATGCCCCTAAGTTTATTAGCGCTCAGCGGTTAGTCGCTTGTAGTCGGCTGCTTCGCCGTAGAAATAGTAAGGGTCGCCAGCGGTTGGCAACTGGTTGATCCCGGCGATGAACTGCTCTGCGGTGTCGAATCCACCGGCGAAACCGCCGTCTACCAAGCGGGCCAAGTGCTCCCAGCCGGCAAGTTTCAAAATTGCGACCTTGCAACCCAGACCGGCGGCTTCAATAAGTGTTGCCGAGAACACTCCTAGGCAAACCTCCGACTGAGCCAATAGCTGCAGCGAGCCAACGCCGTCTTCGGCGAACGAGAAGTTTTTGGTTGGTGCGCCGAGTTCGGTGATTACGTCGTCGAACTCATCTTGAATGTCTTTCGGATGCGACTTGAAGACGACCGAATAGTCGGGCATTGCCTTGGCGATTTTGAGCGCCGAGCGAAAGAGTTCTACGCCGATTAGTGGTTGCGACATCACAACGATCGACTTCGGCTTGCGGGCGTAACCTTCTGCCCCAGCGAAGGCCAGTTCGCGAATGCGGCTGAACTCTGGGTTCGCGCCAGCCACCACTATGTCTTGCAAGCCGGAGTTGTCGATGCCGTCAGTCCAGAACGTTCCCCATGTCCAGATTTCGTCTGGAATATATGGAATGTTTGGTCGGCCTGGCCACGAGAACTGCAGGTTGTATTTCGAGAACACGCCGTTTTGTAGCTCGATCACTCGGCCACCCGCGTCCTGCATTGCGCCTTGCATGTTCATGCGCGAGGCGTTGACGATGTACATGCGCTTTAGACCGATGCGCTTGAACAGGCGCTGCCAACCAAAGCCGTCCATCAGATAGTTTCGAACTGCCCAACGCGGAAACCGGTTGTATGGGCGCGTTGTGCTGCCAGTAAAGTCTTCGAGAAACTTGATCACTCTCGCGTATTTCTCGTAGTCGGCCTTTTGCACACCCAGGCGCACGATAACCGACCAAACGTAATGCCAGCGACGAATGCGCTTCTGCAGTGGCGAAAAGTGAGGGTATTCGCTTTGGGCATCCCACCCGCCCATACCAATTCGAAGTGCCCGGTCGCCGAGCGCCTCTAGCACAGGCTGAGTGTGGTGATCTATGCCGTCTGGGCCACGATTTGAGAACGGTGAGACGAGTGAATCAGCTTTCAACCAACGCACTGCGCGCGGGTCCTTCCAGCTTTCTGGAATCACGTTGCGCAGGTACCAGCGCCAACCGTGCGTGTACTTCCAGAGGACTTTGTAACCTGGCTTGCCCGTCCAACGTTCAACCCAGTCAGGCAGAACGAACGCAGCGCTCTTCCACTTGTACATGTCGGCATTTTTTGTCAGGTTGTAGAAGATTCGAAAACGCACGAGTGGCCAGATTTTTACGCCCATGACCTCCCAGTTGTATAGGTCTTCTTCTCGTTCAATTTGCCAGATGGCTTCGCAGAGTTCGCCGATGCTGACGCGCTTCTCGGTCATTAACCCTCCAGGAGTTCTAGAAACGCGCGGTCAGCAAGTTTTGGAGCAAAAAGTTTGTCGGTTGAGGTTGCCGGTTTGGCTGCCTCGAGCACAGAATCGAGTTTATCAGCGGCCCCCGCGAAGGTGATTTGGTCGGCAAATGCCTCGAGAGTTTCGCTACCGGGTAGACGTAGCGAGATAACTTTCGCCCCGATAGCGACGGCCTCGATCAGCGCCATCGAATAAACGCCAACCACGTATTCGCTGTTTGCTATCAGCTCGATAGCCGGGCGATCTTTTTGGCCAATCATCAGGTTGCGTGGCAACTTGAGACCAGCAAAGAGAGTTTCGTCTTCTTGCGGGTGCGGCTTATAGACCAGTGTGTGGTCTGGCTTCTTGGCCGCCATGGTTTGTGCAATTTCGAGCATGCGTTCGGTGTGATGCACTTGACCGACGATCAGGATTGTCTTAGAAACCTTGGCATACCCAGGCAACACCTTGTCGTAGCCGACGATCGTCTTTTTAACGCCAGCAGGAATCGAATCGTTGGCCCATACCGAACCCCACAGGTAAAGCTCGTTCGGCAGGTAAGCAACCCAAGGCTCACCTGGCCATGAGAGCAGTGGGTGTGCGTTGGTCAGCAAACCGTGCTGAGGCTCAACGACCCAGGCTCCGGCGGCTTGAGCACCGGCAATCATCGAGCGCTTCCAGGCGTTGACGATGAAAACCTTTTTGGTCTTCTTGAAAGCCTTGCTCCAACCGAGTCGCTGAGCATAAAACTGCACCAGCGCCCAGCGCGGAAAAGCGCGGTAGCGACCCAGATGGGCGTCGAGCGTGGTTTCGAGGAAGGTCATAACTCGATCCCACTTTTGGGTGTCGGCTGTCTTAATTCGTGGTGCCACCGCGATGAGCGCTCGTTTGCGATACTTCTTGGTGAAGAATGCCTCGAGTTCGTCTACTCGCGCCATTTCGAGCGTTGACGCATGCTCGCCGAGCGCATTCGAAATTCGTACCGAATACGGGTCGATTCCAGCCTCATTTTTGCGAACAAAAGGCACCACGACGAATTCGCCAAACTCGGACTTCTTTGGGGGCACCCGGTTTGCTATTACGCGCTCTTCGATTCGGCGCTCAAAAATGCCAAGCTGTTCGGTTAGTTCGCGAAAGATGCGCATTCGCAGCACGGGCCAGAGGTTGATGCCAGCGATCTGCCAAGTCGAAAGCGACTCGGCCTTTTCGATCTCGGTTAGCGCGCTCCAAACTCGTTGCATTATTTGTTTAGCAGTCGCTTGGCTTCGTCAAAGTCGGCCTGGGTGTCGATGTCGACGCTCTCGTCAACGGTCATGACAAACGGCAAAGCGCCCATGATCGGGAACTTGCCGGTTTTCTTGAACTCTTCATAATCAAAAATGTAGATGGCGCCGTTCGGGCGATAAACATCGTCAAACGATTGGCGGTTAGCCGAGACAGCCTCAGGGAACAGCGGCTCAAGCACGCCGGCTTCACCGATCTTCATTGTCCAGTAAACCTTTGGCTCGAGCGGAGCAACCGAGACTATTGCGTTTGATTCTGGGTGTTCAACCAGTTTCTCGAACGCGGCAAGAATGTGCTTGGCCGTGCGCAACGGCGAGGTGGGCTGCAGGTAAACAAACCAGGGTGCGTTGTCTTCTGAGACGATGACGTCGTCGCGATCGCTATCAAACAGGTCGCGAATCACATCGCCCGCGGTTGCGGTGTCGTTCGCTGCAAGCTCGTTGCGGCGGTGAGCAACCACGTTGCCTATCGCGTTTGCGTGCTTAAGGATTTCGTTATCGTCTGAAGAAACAACGACCATGTCGACAACTCCCGAGTCGAAGGCGGCCTTGGCCGCACGTTCGATCATGGTGAGCCCGCCGAGCTTCATCAGGTTTTTGCCCGGAAGTCCTTTTGAACCTCCGCGCGCTGGTATTACTGCCAAAACTGGCTTGCCTCGAAACACGATTACCCCCTAGTAGTCGAGCCACTGCGCGTGGTTGTTGCGAGCCTCGTCGAGGTCGTCATGGCGACCGATATCGAGCCAAGACTCGTGGATTGGGAACGCCGAAACCTTTTCGCCGTCGGTGCGCACCTTGTCTAGCAGGGTTGGCATGTCGCAGTACTCGCCTTCTGGCACCAGTTCTAGCGCCCACGGGTCGAGCGTATAAATACCCGCAGACACCATGCTTCGGTGCAGCGGCTTTTCGCTGATCGAGGTGACCTCGGTGCCTTCGATGTTTACTACGCCGTAAGGAATCTGGAACGAGTATTCGCGAACACCCAGTGTCGCCTTAGCTCCGGTCTTCTTGTGAAAACGCACCAGCTGCCTGAAGTCAACGTTGGTTAGCAGGTCTGAGTTCATAACAACGAAAGGCTCTTGGAGCTTTCCTCGAAGTTGACCCATCGCGCCAGCGGTGCCGAGCGGCTTGTCTTCGTAAAGGTATGTGACGTTGACTCCGAGCCAGGCGCCGTCCTTGATGTGCTCTTCGATTTTTTCGGCAAGGTAGTTCACCGAAATGTAGATGTTTCTGAAACCCTGCGCGTGAAGCTTGCGAATGATGATTTCGAGAATCGGGGTGTCGCCAATTTTAAGCATCGGCTTCGGGGTTTCGACGGTTAGCGGGTAAAGACGCACCCCTTTGCCGCCTGCCATCAAAACCACCGGGGTGCTGGTTACGTCTTGCTGAACCAGGTCGGTCTCGGTTAGCAGGCCAACAACCACGCCAGCTTCGTCGATAACCGGAATCTGGTGAATCAGGTGCTGCAGCTCACGCTCTAGAACTTCGCGCGGGTCGTCGTTCACCGATGCGGTGTGCGGCTTGGTGTTCATTACCTCGGTCACGTTTGCGTCCATGGTGAGGCCACGAAGAAGGCCGCGGCGAACATCGCCATCGGTCACTGTGCCGAGGAGTTTGTGTTCTGAGTCAACCACGAGCGCAATCTGCTTGGTGCCGGCCGAAATGGCTGTGATTGTGTCGAAAATCGACGCGTCTTTGCCAACCATCAGGTCTTGTAGTTTGGTGAACATTGCTAAGCCTTATTCGGTCGGTTTTTTGCTGGAACACCGACAGCCGTGTGGTTGTCTGGCACGTCGGCGATAACCGTCGCACCTGCCCCAATGATACAGTTTTGGCCAATTTTGACGCCCTGAATAACGGTTGCACCGGCACCGATGTGGCTGCCAGAACCAACGCGGACGTCGCCGCAAAGCGTGGCGCCAACCGAGACGTGGCAGTTTTGCCCGATCAGGTTGTCGTGCTCAACGATCGCCCCGGTGTTGATGATGGTGTTTTCTTCGACAATAGCTGCGGTGTTGATTACCGCTCCGCGCATTACCTGCACGCCCTCTAAGACGACGGCGCTGGGGGCAACGATTGAGTCGTTGGATTCGATGGCCAAAAAGTTGTAACCAAGTTTTTTGTAGTTTTCGAAAACCTTGGTGCGAACCTTGGTCGAGCCAACCGAACCAACCCCGTTTAGTAACAGGTACTGCGATGGGTCGCCGGTTGCGAAGGTGTCGTCACCGCCAAGCCAGTTGCCTTCAAACTCGGTGCTCTCCTCTGGAGCCACGTAGCCGTGCAGGGTGTGACCCTTTTCGGCAAGCAGCTCTTGCAAGACGCGAGCGTGACCGCCGGCGCCGAGCATTACGAGTAGAGGTGTTTTAGCCAACGTAGTCGCCAACCTCGAAGTCTTGGCTCGCGGCTGTGCCGATCACTTCGTAGAAGTCGAACGAGGTGCGGCCAGCGCCTGGGCGACGGCATTCGAGGTCTGCCTCGGTGAACACCTCACCGGCCTTGATCTGGCGGGTGGCTACCAGTGAGCGCCGAACTGCTGCACGGTTTGAAACCTCAATTGGCTGGCACTCCTTGACCGGCTCGCCCATCGCGGTCGAAGCCTGGCGAATCAGACTGACCAGTTCGGTTAGCTCGGCAGGGTCAAGAGACGCAGCGTGGTCTGGGCCTTCCATCGACTTGTCGAGGGTGAAGTGCTTCTCGATCACGGTGGCGCCGAGTGAAACGGCTACAACCGAGGCCAGGGTGCCGGCCGAGTGGTCCGAGTAACCGACCTTTAGCCCAAAGCGCTCGGCGATGACGCGAATTGCCTGCAGGTTCAGAATGTCTAGCTCGGCCGGGTACTGCGTGGTGCAGTGCAGAATAGTCAGCTTCTCTTCGAGAATCGGGCGAAGCGCAGGCAACTTGAAGGTGTTTTCGAGTGCATCAGCCGTTGGCTTTAGCTCTGCCGAAACGAGGCCGTTTGAAACCGCGTAACCGAAGGCGATGAACTTGATCGAACGCTCGATCTCTTCGAGGTTGGCCATACCGGTCGAAAGAATGGTCGGCAGGTTGGCGAGGCCAGCCTCAACCAGCATCGGGGCAAAGGTTAGGTCTCCTGAGGCCACCTTGACCAGCGGAATGTGTAGTTCGTCGATCAGGAACGCGAGTTCGTCCAAGTCAAAGCCTGTCGACAAAAAGCCGATGCCACGCTTTTTGCAGTGGTCGCGAATTGCGGTGAACTCCGAGTGGCTCAGTTCGAGACCCTTTAGAAGATCCCACTGGGTGCGGGTGTCGCCGTCGCCGGTCTTCTGGTACTCGGCGAGCTGCGCGTCTTTGCGAGCCAACTTGTCTGCCGAGAAGGTTTGAAACTTGACGATGTCGGCGCCAGCCTTGATCGCTACCTCAACCATTTCGATTGCCTTCTCGAGCGAACCGTTGTGGTTCACTCCGGCCTCGGCGATGATCAGTACTTTCTCACTCAATGTGACTCCTGCCAGAATTTCTTCTTTGGTGGTTTGGGGATCTCGTAGGTTGCCAAAACTTCGGCTGCCTTTTTTGCAAAGCCGGGCTTGCCGAAAGGCGTGCCGACCCCGTCGATGTGTTGCAAAAACTCGTCACTGACCGCGTGCTTTAGCGCGGCAAGAATGTCTGCGCGTTTCGCGACCGGCTTGAGCACGCTCGCCGAGAGCGGGCGGCCCTCTTGGCGATTACCAACTAGGACGGCCGGCACACCGAGAACTGGAGCCTCCAAGACTGTCGAAGACGAGTTGCCGGTTACGACGCTCATCTGCTTCATTGCGCTCAGGTAGCCGAGCTGGCCGAACGACTCGACGTAGTCAACTTGCTCGGGTCGAGCGGCGGCGAATGCCGCGATGGCCGCGCGAACCTCGGCCGAGCCGATGTCGTTGTTGGTGCCGGTGATGATCAGGTGCGCGCCGTCTTGGTCGGCAAAGTCGCCCATTGCTGCGAGCAGTTCGTCGATGAGTTCTTGAGCTGGCGCTTCGTCGAAGGCCGCAGGGTGAAAAGTCATCATCACGTTTTTCTCGGCGAAGCGAATGCCAAATCGCTCGGCAACTTCTTCGCGACTCAACAGCTCGAGCGACTCGAGTGCGTCGAGCACGGGTGCGCCAAAGTTGAAAACTCGGTCTGGTGCTTCGCCAAGGCGTTCAACACGATGGCGGTGGCCCTCTGTGGTGGTGAAGTGCAGGTAAGAAAGCTTGGTGATCGAGTGGCGAAGCGCGTCGTCCATCGCACCTTCGGTGAGTTCGCCGCCGTGGACGTGCGCTACCGGAATCAGCAGAACGGTTGCCGCAGCCGCCATTGCGAAGGCCTCCAAGCGATCGCCTAGAACCACGACTACGTCTGGGTTTAGTTCGCTTAGCGTGCGAGCAAATTTGGCGATTGCCTCGCCGGTGTCAACCGCTGCATCAAGCGAAGAATCAGACTCACCCCAAATAGCTACCTCAGCGGCGATGTCGAAACCCGCTGCCTTGACCTCGCCGATGGTCATGCCGTGGGCGGCACTCAGGTGCGATCCGGTGACGATTAGCTGAAGTTCGGTGTCTTGGCGCGAGGCAAGTTCGGCGATGAGGTTTCGAAGCAACCCGAAGTCTGCTCGGGTGCCCGTCATCACTGCAATCTTGCGAGCCAAGTTGACTACCTTCTGGCCAGGCGAGGGGTGCTCGGCAGGCAAATCAGCGAGGCGTGTAGAGCGGTGGCGACCTCGAGGTCAGCTGCTGGCGCGGTGTTGTACATGCGCTGTTTGTGCAGCAGGTTCCACATTGGGCGAGCGAGAATGCCTGCGTCGTGGCAGGCCTGCAGCAAGGCATCACGCTGCTCTAGCGAAGGCTCGTCCAGTTGCACCGCGCAGAGCCAGTAGTTCGAGGTGGTGCCGGCTGGTTCGGCAACAAACTTTGCGCCCTCAAACCCTTCGAAGGCTGCCGCGTAGCGCTCCGCGATGATTCGCTTCTCGGCCATGAAGCCGTTTAGCTTTTGCAACTGAGCCATGCCGAGAGCGGCGGTCAGGTTGGTCATGCGGTAGTTCCAGGCGAGCTCGTCGTGCTCAAACTCCCACTTGTGCGGCAGCTTGGCCGTGGTGGTGATGTGCTTTGCGCGCTTGCCGATAGCATCATCGTTGGTCAAAATCACTCCGCCACCGCCTGTGGTGACAATCTTGTTGCCATTGAAAGAGATCATGCCGGTGAGTCCGAATGTGCCGGTGTGCTGGCCGTCGACGTACGAACCGAGCGATTCGGCGGCGTCCTCGACAACCGGAATCCCGAACTCGTCGGCAATGGCAACGATCTCTTTGATTCGCACCGGGTGACCGAGTGCGTGCATCGGCGAAATCGCTGCGATGCGAGCGCCAGTCTCTGGGTTGAAAACCTTGCCGCCTTCGCGCTTCATCTGCGAAAGTCGGGTGCGAAGCGCCTCAGGGCTCATGCCAAGAGTTGCGTATTCGCTGTCGATGAAGTGCGGCACAGCCCCTGCGTGAGCAACTGCGTTTGCGGTTGCCACAAACGAAAGGCTCGGCACCATGACTTCGTCGCCAGCCTCAACGCCAACAACGTAAAGCGCGATGTGCAGAGCAGAGGTTCCGTTTGATGCCGCAATTGCGTACTTTGCCCCGGTGATTTCTTGCATGCGCTGTTCGAACTCCGGAATGAACGCACCTACCGATGAAACAAAGGTCGAGTCGATGCACTCGTTCAGGTACTGCTTGTCGAGCTCGCCAAGTTCAGGCTCATGCAAGCCGATCGGGGTCGCAGACTCACCGACGACCGAGCGAATTCGGGCGACAAAGTCTGCAGCGTCGATTGCCATTAGACGGTGTACTCGTCTGGGCGGTACTTGGCTAGGTTTACAGGGTCGGTGAACCACTCAACGGTCTTCTCAAGGCCGGCACGGAACCCGTCGACGCCCTTGATCTCTGGCTCCCACTGCAAAACGCTCTTTGCCTTGGTGTTGTCTGAGAACAGGCGCTCAACCTCAGAGTTCTTCGGGCGAACGCGGTTCGGGTCTTCGGTAGCAACCGCTCCCGCGCCCATGATGTCGTTGATGATATCGAAGGTTTGACCGATGGTGACCTCAAAGCCGACACCGAGGTTGGTGACCTCGCCAAAACCGGTGGTCGCGTGCAGCGCCTTCTCGAAGCCCTTAGCGGTGTCGGTTACGTAGGTGAAGTCGCGGGTCGGGGTTAGCGAACCGAGGTTGATCTCTTTCTTGCCGGCGGCAAGCTGCGAAATGATGGTCGGAATCACAGCGCGAGCCGACTGGCGCGGGCCGTAGGTGTTGAACGGACGAATGGTGATCGTCGGTAGCTGGAACGAAGAGTAGAAGGCGCGAACCATCTGGTCGGCGCCAATCTTCGAAGCCGAATAAGGCGATTGGCCCTGAAGAACGTGGCCTTCGTCCATCGGTACATACTGGGCGGTGCCGTAAACCTCAGAGGTTGAGGTGTGAATGAAGCGCTCAACGCCTGCATCGCGAGCGGCGTTCAGGAGGTTCAGCGTGCCGGTGATGTTGGTCTGCACGTAAAGGTCTGGTGCGACGTATGAGAACGGAATCGCGATCAGGGCGGCGAGGTGCAGCACGGCGTCCTGGCCTTTTACCAACTGGTTCATGTGGTACGGGTCACGGATGTCGCCCATGACGACCTCCATGCTGTTTTTCACCTCGGCAGGCAAGGTGTCGAGCCAGCCCCATGAGCCGATCGAGTTGTAGATGGCAAGTGCTTTGACCTCGTGGCCAGCACGAACCAACTCCTCTGCAAGGTGAGAACCGATAAAACCGTCAGCGCCAGTAAGAAAGACCTTCATGGTTGCCAATTCTAGCCGAAAGGCCCTTTTTGGGGGCTAGTCAAAACTTTCAGTGGCTCAATAGTTCGCCCATGCGTATATTGGCCCCAAAAACTTTTCGGGAGGTGGGAACATAGGAACATGACCGTGTTTGCCCGCAAAGTGCTGATTGTTGAAGATGAGCCACTGCTGCGCTCGCTAATTGCGGCAAACCTCGAACGTGACGGCTTTCAAGTTGAGGCCGTGGGCTCAGCCGCCGAGGCTCGCAAAGCCGTCAAAGACTTTGACCCCGACGTAGCCTTGCTCGACATCGAACTAGGCGACGGACCCACCGGGGTCGACCTAGCGCTGATCTTGCGTCGGCAGCTACCAACCATCGCATTGGTGTTCTTGACCCATATTCCAGAACCTCGCGTAGTTGGCATCGACAACAAAAAGATTCCCAAAAACGCCGCCTACCTAAACAAGGAGCGCATCGCCGACCCCGGAGTTGTGCTCGAAGCAATTGAGGCTGCGTTGCGCGACAAGGTTCGAGCAAACTTTAGAGACGACAAAAAGCATCACGCCCTGGCCGATGTTTCGCGCTCACAACTTGCCGTGCTGCAAATGGTTGCGCTCGGAATGTCGAACACCGAGATCGCCGCCGAACGCGAAACCTCGATTCGCGCGGTAGAAAACTTGGTGAAGCGAGCCTTCTTGGCTGCTGGCATCGACCCAGAGGCTGGCGGCAACCCGCGCGTCACAGCCGCCCGCGAATACATCAAAATCGCCGGGCTACCCTACGGCAAATAGCCTTCAATGGGAGCGTTTTTTAGCCGACTTGGCAGACGCCTTGCCCTACCCGAAGCCTTTGGCTGGCCGACTTTCTGGATTGCGGCATTCGTCTACTTCGGCACAACCGTCTTGTTCGACGCGCGACGTTTTGGTGGGTCGCTCACACTTTGGATTATCGGCTGGGTGATCGGCCAGTTCATCCTGTTTGTTTGGGTGATCGGCCTCAAACCTTTTGCCGAGTCGCTCAACCCGCACCCAAAAACTAAAGTCGCAATGGTTCTTTTCATCGGCGCAACGGCTGGAGTGGCTCGCGGTTTGGCCATCGGTTTGTTCAGCACCAACTTTGGTTTGGCAACCCAACCCCAGTGGTGGTTTCGTCTCGGTGGTGGGGCGGTGGCCGGCTTGGTCCTAACGGTGGCTGGCGCCGGACTGATCGGCGCTTCGGTCGAGCACCACAACATCCTCGCCAAACTTAAGCAGACCCGCGATGCACTGTTGAGCATTCGAAAGGCCGCTCCGGCAACGCTTAACAAAACCAGAAATGAAATAGCAAAGCTTGCCACCGAAACCCTGGTGCCGAGGCTGAAGGCGATCGACAAAGCACTCACCTCGACCACAGAGTCAACCCTCGAGATCGGTAAGACCGCCGAAAAGATTCGAGCACTGATCAACCAAGAGGTTCGACCGATGAGTAGCTCACTTGCCCAACGAGTCGAAAAGACCCTGAGCGTCACGCCGAATGTGCCAACCAAGAAGTCGATTCAACTGGGCTTGCCGCGCAGGTTTGTGGTTGCACATGCCATTTCGCCCGGCGTCACCTTTGCAATCGCCTTGATGCTTTGCCTCTCAACCTTTGTTCCACTCGCCGACCAAAAGTCGGTGGTCTTGAGCTTCGTGGGGGCGATTTTGCTGTGGTTGTTGCTCGAGGGGTCTGTTCGCTGGTTTGCAAAACTGCAACCAATCCCGCTCGCTGCCGGAACCGCAGTGTTGGCAGCAATCGGCGCGGCAAGCACTATCCCCCTCTCGATGCTCACTCAGTGGAGTTTGCCCAACGAACTCAACCTTTCGGCCATGCCGCTCCAATCGGCTTTCATCATGGGCGTCTTGGTGGTTGGCATCGGGTTCACCAAGCTGGTCGACAACGAGCGGGTTTCGTTTGAGCTCGAACTAAACGAGTTCAACCAGGAGCTCGAACGCGAACTGCAGTGGGTTGACACCCAAATCTGGGTGATTCGCCGAGAGTGGGCTTACCTTTTGCACGGACGCGTGCAAAGCGCACTCACCGCGGCGATCGCCCGAATCGCGAACGGCAAAAACGTTGACGAAGAAACCATTCGTTTGGTTCACCAAGATATGAAGCGGGCGCTGAAGGCAATCTCGACAGGCATTGGTCAAAACTTCAAACTTGAAGACGCTTTGAGGGAAATCAGCGAATCTTGGCAAGGAATTTGCGAGCTTCGCTTCGATTTCAGCGCCGCCGCCATCGACTCGGTGAATTCCGACATTGGTTTGGCTCGTTCGATTAATGAACTCGTGCGCGAAGCGGTTGGCAATGCTGTTCGCCACGGCGATGCAACCAATGTCACCATCGAGCTAAGTGATCCTTCTGGGCTTGTGATTTTTAGGGCCAGCAACAACGGCAAGCCCGTAACAAAGAAATCAAGGGCCAGCCTCGGCACCGAAATGCTTGATGAGGTGACCCTTGATTGGTCGCTTACAAACCGTAACTCGCCTAAACGAGTTGTGCTCGAAGCAAAGTTTGCGAAGGCTACTTCTTCTTCTTTTTAGCAGCTTTCTTCTTTAGAACCACTGCCTGAGCAGCGATCACGTTTTTGCCGTTGAAGGTGACCGACGGCGAACCGTAAAGCTCGTAGCCGTCCTTCAGCGCGTCTGAAACCTTCTGGCAGAAAGCAGAGTCGTCGATGCCAGTTAGCAGGCGGTATGCCTTCTTTGGCTCGGGCTTTGCAGGGGCTGCGGCGCGAGCTGCAGGTCGAGCCGCAGGTCGGGCAGCAGGTCTTGCTGCGGTGCGGGTGGTCGTGGTCTTTGCAGCGGTCGTTGCCGGTGCTTTACGTGTAGTAGCCATAACTAGAGTTTGGCAAAGCTCCGAGCAAAATCAACTGCAGTTTGCCAACAATTCACTTAGTTACTTTGTGGTACTTCAAAACCTCTTTTGCAAACGCCGAACCAACGGCGATTGACCGGTCGCGGTAGGTCTTCCAGTTTTTGAGGGTCACCTCTTTTTGCTCTTCAACCGAAACACCAAGCTTTTCGAAGGCTCTCGGGTAGGTGGCAAACCAAGAGTGCATTGCGGCTAGCCCGACCTCGATGTGAAACTGCATGCCCCAGGCCTTCGGGCCAACTTTGAACGCTTGGTTGATGCCGTTTGTGATGCCAAACAGCTTTGCTCCTTCAGGCATGTTGAAGGTGTCATAGTGAAAGTGAAAGACATCTGGGTGTTTACCAAGCGCCCCCATGATCGGGTCACCTGAGGCCTCTGGCAGCATCTCAACTCGCGTCCAGCCAACTTCGGGGGTCGGGGTTTTGTAAACCTCGGCACCCGCGGCTGAGGCTAGCAGCTGCGAACCAAAACAGATTCCGAGCAACGGCATTTCGAGGTCGAGCGCCTGGTTGAAAAGTTTGCGCTCAATTGGCATCCAGGCGTGATCTTCTTCTTCAAGGACGCCCGCAATCGCACCGAGCGAGATCAGACCGTCGTATTCGCTGAGTGGGGTTGTGGGCGCTGGGGCGTTTTCGACGTCCCAGGTGTCAATCTCTAAACCGGCTTCGATTAGCGGCGCTGCTAGCTCGTTGAGATGATCGTCAAGGTTGTGCTGAATCACAAGAATTCGGGCCATGGCTAAACACTAACTAAAAGAGACGATTCTCGCTATTGTCTAATCCACGCATTAAGTCGTAATCAAGCGTCAGGCATTCGATGCCTCGATCTTCGGCGAGGGTGCGCGCCTGCGGTTTGATTTCTTGCGCGGCGAAGATGCCACGAACCGGGCGCAGTTGTGGGTCGCGGTTTAGGAGTTCTAGGTAGCGAGTCAGCTGCTCAACGCCATCGATGTCGCCGCGTCGCTTCAGCTCAATCGCCACCGTGTTGCCGTTGGCGTCCTTCGCCAAAATGTCGACCGGGCCGATGGCCGTGAAGTATTCGCGTCGAATCAGAGTCATGCCCTCGCCCGCATGGTGAAGCTGCTCGGCGAGCATTTCTTGAAGGTGAGCCTCAACGCCGTCTTTTTGCAAACCAGGGTCTTCGCCGAGGTGGTGCTCAACGTCGCTAAAAATCTCATAAATCGACACATAAAGAATGTCGGCCGTCTTGGTTTGCGAAACGCGCCAAACCTCGGTGACGCCAGCTTCAAGTTGGGCCTCGTCGGGTTCCATCGCCGTGATCGAGCATGGCGGGTTCATCCAGTTGAGGGGTTTGTATGAGCCGCTGTCTGAGTGCACGAGGATGCTGCCATCGCCTTTAAGCATCAACAAACGCGTGGCGAGTGGCAGATGAGCGCTGAGGCGGCCGGCGTAGTCAACGGTGCAGCGGGCAATAACTAAACGCATTTACTTTTTCAGTTGAGTCTTGACCTGTTTTTCGAGCGCTTCTAGGCGGTCGATCAGGTTACTGAGAGCTTGGTCTTGGTCGCCGAGGTGCACCTGAATCTCTTTGGCTTCTTCGAGAATGGCACCGGCGTCCTCGTAAGTTGCAATGGCGCGGCGGTCTGAAGCGGCGGCCTGAATGTTTTGGCCAACGATGATGATTGGCAAAAGGACGAGCTGCAAGAAGGTTTGTGCCACCCAAGAAACAATGACGATGACGTTGCCAGAAGAGATCGCGGCAGGCAAGCTAACCAGGGTTAAACCCAAGAAGATGTAGGCGGCCCACATGGTGCCGACGCGCTTGGTAATGCCGAGGCCGATTCTGTCGTTTACCGACTTAACCGGCGCTTCGGCCGATGAAGGGTCGTCTACCTTAACCTTTGATTTGTTATGTGTGGTTACCGGCCCGGCAACCTTACGCTTTTCGACGTGCGGGTGCTGGGTGTATTGGTAAGTCGGTTTAGCCATTAGCTGTTTTCTTCGCGGTACGAAACCTGAACCTTCGTGGCGGCCGGCACAGCGGTGATGTTTTTCACAACAACCGAGTCGATTTCTCGCCCTAGCAACGCTTCGACGCGCGGCTTCAAAGTGCCGTCTTCAATGTTGGTGCCTTCGAGGGTCACCTGTATTGTGCGGCTGATTCGGCGCGAGAGAAACTTGCGGTTGTCGATAAGGGCAATCATGCCGACCAAGAAAACGGTGTACGAGGCCTTCATCCAGAGCTCAACGCCGAGGAGGCCAACAATCAGACCGACGCCGAGGCCAGCCAGAAGGTAGGCCATCTCGATCCAACCGGCTGTGTCTGAACGCAGACGAATGATGCTGATTACCGCAAAGAGCGCAAAGCCAACGCCGAGCGGCAAGGTGACGGCACCGAGCGCACCGGTGAGGGCAAAAAGCGTGATGTTGATCGCCGAAATTGCCAGCGACATGTCGCGGTCGCGGTGGCGGCGGTAGTAGAGCGCGTATGAAAGCACTGCAACCGACCCGAGGTCGAGGGCAAAAGCTAACAGGAAACTCCAAAGGTCTTGAGTAATCATGAGACTTAGACTAACCCTTAATGAATACTTTGAGCCTGCGGGTGACCTCGCGAATAATTTCAGCTGTACTGATGGTTACATCTGCCCTTTTTGCCGGCACCGCCGCGCAAGCCGTCGGCATGACCCAGGCCGATCTCTATAACCCGGCGAAGATCAACTCGGTTGAGTTCAACATCCCCACCGCGAGTGCAGCATCGCTAAATAACCGCACCACCGCCAAAAACTACGTCGCCGCCAGCGTCACTATCACCTCGGGCGCCAACAGCATCGGCCCCGTGCAAATCGGCCTGCGCCTAAAGGGCAGCACCTCACTAGAACTGCTAAACCAAAGCCCTTCATTCAAGCTTCAGTTCAACTGGAGCGCCCTAAAAGGTCAGCGCTTCTTGGGGCTCAAAAACATGACCCTGAACGCCATGACCCAAGACGGCTCAAAGTTGCACGAGTTCGCGGCATACAAAATGTTTAACGCCATGAAGGTTCAGGCGCCCCGCACCGGCTGGGCAACCGTCAAGGTCAACGGCGTCGATCGCGGCCTCTACGCCAACATCGAAACCTACGACGACATCTTCTTAGACAGCCGCTTCACCGACTCAACTCTTCACCTCTACGAGGCTTACGCGTTCAACGACCTCAAGGTCGGCAACGACGACGGCACCAAAAACACCGGTCACTACCCAGTCAAAGAGGGTTGGGGGGCCGCCCCGAACAAATCAGACCTAACCGCTCTGATCAACGCTGCTAACACGGCCAACGCCGCGCAGTGGTGGGCGAAGCTTGCCAACGTCTCAGACCGCGCGCAGCTGATTCGCATGTGGGCTGTCGAAAACTTCGTTGGCCAGTGGGACGGCTACTCGGGCCCGATCATCAACAACCACTTTTGGCGCAGCAACACCTCTGGCAAGTTCGTTCTGCTGCCTTGGGGAACCGACCAAACTTTCGGCGAAAACCGTCAAACCGACTTCATACCAACACCTATTTACGGCGACGACTACTTTTTTGCGATGGACAAACCAGCAGTTGGCTACCCATGGTCGCTTCAGGTTCAGCACACCAACGCGATGAACCGCGGAATGCTGTTCAGGATGTGCTTGGTCTACAAGCCTTGCAAGACCGAGTATCTAACCGATCTCAAGTTGGTTTCGGCAAAGGCAACGAGCATCAAGCTGGTAACCACTATGAAAACCGCCGCCAAGCTGATCGCGCCTTACTCTGATGCAGCCACCAAGAAGGAACAGCTTCGCACCGAGGCTTGGGTTGCCAAGCAGCAGGCGAAGGTTGCCGCGCTGCTAAAGCTCAACAAGATCAAGTAGCTACTTGGTCGGTGTCGGCGTTGGCACAACTGCGAGAGTCACCTTGAGCTTGCCGCCCTCAGACTCGGTTGGCTGAAGCTCGACCCAGGTGCGTCCTGGCGCCAAAGTGATCGTCTTGCCAGCAGCGTCAGTCAAAACAATCGGTGCCTTCTGGCTCGACTTCGACCAGTTCGCGGTAACCATCTTGCCGCCGGTGAAAACGGTGGCCGTGCCAGTGCCGATAACCAAATCTTTTGGCACGTGGCCGTACTGGTGGTCTACCTTGACCTTCATAACCACAACGTTGGTTGTAGAAAGGGTTGAGCCGTCGGCTTTGTCAATGTCGAGTTTGCCGTCTTGGTTGCGAAGCCAGGTGCCCGTGCTTGCGCTCCAAACCCACTCGGCAAGAGCCGAAGGGTAATAAACCTTGAAGCTTTTCACGGCGGTGCCGGTTGAGCCAGCGGTAGAGGTCGCTGCGTCGGCAGCAAAGGTGAAGATCGCCTGAGGCGCAGCTAGGTCTGGGTGCGCGGCTGCCAGTTTGCCAACGTTCACGATCACGTTGTGCGGGGCTTCGCGGTCTTTGGCGCGTGTGAACGTGCCCTTGCCTTGCTCCTCGGTTTCGTTGGCGTTGAACACGTTGGTGGCCTTCATCATTTTCACGAACTTGAGTTGACCACCCGAGTAGCAAACGATTCCGCCAAACATGCTGATGATGTCTGGGTCCATCGGGCGAATCGAACGAACCGGCCCAACTGCGTCTGGCTTGTCTGAGTGAAAGACCGCGACAAAGCGAGTGAGGCCGCCCTCAACCATTTCATCAAAGACGATGTCGGTGCGGTTGAGGTTGATTTGCGGGCGAGCGACGTCGAGGTTGTCTACCTTGCAGGCAACCGATGGCAGAGCCAGGTTGGGGTTTGTGCCCTTCTCAAACTTGATGCCGGTCAAAGGAGCTGTGTCATAGACCTTGGCAGCGGGCGTGTCACTCGCTGTCGGCTTGGGGCTTGAACCGGTTGAGCAACCGGTTAGCAATGCGATTGTGGCGGTGATTGCAAGGATTCCAGAGGCGCGCTTCATACTCGCCATTGTAGATACCTTGTCTGTGAGAACTACTTGGTGAACGTCCAGACACGGCGAATAGCAGCAACCTTGTAGCCTGCGTCTGCCTCGAGGGTTACCGTGCAAAGGCCTGGGCCTGTCATCTGCACCGAGGTGCGGGTAGCAGTTTGTATCACGTTGCAGTTGCCCAAGAAGCTGAAGAAGCCTTCTTGACCAGCTGTGGTCATGATCGTTGAGGCGCTTGCGATTAGGAACGGTATTACGCCGATCTTCTTTTTGCTAACCGCGGCGGCAACCTTTTGCACCCAGGTTTGCGGGTTTGGCGCTAGCTGAACCACAAAGGTTTTGGCTAAGTAGCTGCGGCTGGGTGTTGCCCAAGCTCCGATCGTCACAGTGCACTTGCCTGTTGCGGCGAGCGCCTTCAACGTAGTTGCCGTTGCCGAGCAGGCGCCAACAACCTTGGTTGCCTTATGAATCAGCGGAATGCTCTGGCCTTTGGGCAAGCTGGTGCCGGCGACAAACTTTGCATCTGTGGTGATCGAGTAGTTGCTAACGATTTCACGACTGATGTTCAGGCGCAGGGTGTCGGTAACCGTGTAGTGAGTTGAGTCTTTGGCCACGACAACCGTTATCGTGCAAACCCCGGTAGACGCCGTTGCAGTAACTTTGCCGTTTAGGTAGCTGCAATTGGCGTTGGTGGTTACAGTCTTTGCCCCGGTTGAGTTGCTTGTGATTGGCAAGTCAATGGTTTGACCTGCGCCAATGGTCGTGATACTTGGGAACCCGATCTGGCCGGGCAACTTGCCGAGGTCGATGAACGCGATCGCATAACCGGCGTGATACCCGGCGCTGGTGTTTGAGTCGGCTGCCGTGGCAACGCTGACGACGCAGTCGCCGGGAGCCAAAGCGACAACCTGGCCAGAGTATGGGTCTACCGAGCAAGTCGGCGCAGTTGGGTCGCCCATGAGAGTGAACCTCGGGGCCTTACCCGTGTTGTTCATTAGGAGTGGGTCGAGAACCGTGCCTTCGACAAAGTTGACTGGCGGGCTGTAGGTGAGGCCAAGCTCGGCTGGGCGGCGGAGTGTTACAGCGGCAGCGTATTCAGAAGTCTTGGTGCGGTTTGCCAAAAAGGCGCGAGCGGAGTCTTTTGCCGACTGAGTGCCCCAACCACCGGCGATTGGGTCGGCGATGATTGTTGGGCCAACAGCCGCCCAAACTTCGTCAATAAACCCGACCGAGTCGATTGAGTCTGCGACGGTTCCTACCTGTTGAATGGCTGCCTGGTAGAGCAGTTTGCAGGCGTTCACCTGAAGGCACCGGGTGAATTCGATACCCACGGGCTTGCCTGACGATGTTGTGGTGTCTAGGTACGTAACGTTTTGGTCACCGCCTGCGTCTTGCAGGGTGTTGTCGAGGCCCCACGGGTGCATTGTCATGATCCCGGCGCCATCGAAGTGCACTTGGTAGTTGTTGATGATGAACCAGGAATAGGCGTCCCAGTGTTCTATGAAATGTTCGAACGCCCAGTCTTTTGTCAGCTCCCCCATGTCGGCGAACTTGTTTATCGCCGTCCACCATTCGCTACCGGTGAGGTCGTTGATCGTGGCGATGTTGCGCAAGTCATCTCGGTTTAGAGGGTCGCCAACCTTGGTTTGCAGGCTCGTGTAGTTGCTCACGTTGCCGTTGCCGTTCATAACCAGGTCTTGCCAGTAGGCGCCTTCGTATGAATGGTTGGTACCGGTGGTGAACCAGCGCTTGTAGAAGGCTTTGTCGTAGGTTTCGATGAGCATGTGTAAGCCGAGGTCTTTGCCGTTTACAAAGAGGCGCATATAACCGGTGCGTGGGGCAGGCAAACCCATCGACCTTGCGATTCGGTAGTCAGTGGTTTCGTGAATCATCGACTGGTCTTGAACCATCGAGTTGAGCGTGATCTCTTTTAGCCCGTAAAAACGCTGAGTTGCATTTGCCGTGCCAAAGTCGAACTTGACCTTGATGCCCGGCTTCGAGTTGTTCGCAACCGAGCAACTGACCGGCCCACAGGTTGCGATCGGGCGGCGTGAGCCGTAGCCACCTTTGAGGTGCGTTGCGATCTGCATCTCGGGCAGTGTGCCCTTATAAGAAGTAAAAACCGCGGTTCCTGGCTGCCAACCAACCTGCACAGAGCCGGTATGGGTTGCCAGGGTGTCGCCGGCGAGCGCACGAAGGCTGTCTTGCGGGAGGGTGATGTCGATGCGGTTGATGTTTAGCGGGTCATACAAAAACGCCGCGGGGTCTGAGCCCTCAACGTAACGCGACGGCCCAGTTGTTGCCTGGGCGGGCATGACCTGAAAAAAAGTTACGACAAAAAGAGCAGCGACCAGAGCCGCTAGCCCCCGCTTAGCTTGCCGAATTAATACCACTTCTCAATGCTATGGCGTAGTTTTATCTCATGAATCATGAAAGCGCTTTCTCTAAGGCAACTCCCAAACTTGAACTGCTCTGGGAGCAAACCTTTACCGGCCCAGACGGCGCCCTGCCAGACCCAAAAACCTGGACGCACGACATCGGCGACGGTTCGGCAGCCGGAATCCCCGGCTGGGGCAACCAAGAGCGCGAGTGGTACACCGAGGGTGCAGCCGAAACCCGCGACGGCAAACTGGTTTTCACCGCAACCAAGCTCGCCCAACCGAGCGGAGTTGAGGCCTACTACGGCCCAGCCGAATGGACCAGCGCAAAGATCCACACCAACGGCAAAGTCGCCTTCAAATACGGACGCATCGAAGCGACCATCAAAGCCCCAACCGGCAACGGCACCTGGCCTGCGTTCTGGATGCTCGGCACCGACCTCACCACGGTTGGCTGGCCCGAATGCGGCGAAATCGACATCCTTGAAATGCGCGGACGCGACCCAAAGACCCTTGTCAGCACCGTGCACGGCCCCGGCTACTGCGGCGAACACGGCTGCGGAACCGAGATCGCCTGCCCGCCACTCAACGAGGGCTTTCACACGTTCGGCGTTGACTGGCTCGAAGACTCGATCACCTGGCACCTCGACGGCGTGCCGTTTCACACCGTCACCCCAGAGAGCGTTGCCCCAAACCGCTGGGCCTTCAACCACGAGCACTACATCATCATGAACCTCGCCATGGGCGGCGGTTTCACCGGCGACGTCGACCCAGCACTCACCAGCGCTGAAATGCAGGTCGAAGCCGTGCGTGTCTATTCGCTTGACGGCATCGGCGAGGTTAAGTTCGGGCTAAAATAGAGGTGTTCGCCACCGCTGTCGCGCGCAAAAACCACCAACCAGCAGGAGTTTATCCGTGCCAAAAATCATCGTTGAGGTTATGCCAAAGGCTGACCTTCTAGACCCTCAGGGCAAAGCAGTCGGCAACAGCCTGAAGCGCGCCGGACACTCGGTTTCGACCGTACGAATCGGCAAGCGAATCGAGCTTCACTTCGATCACACCCCAACCGAGGCAGACCTCGAGGCAGCCAAGCAGGCAGCAGCAGACTTTCTTTCGAACGGCGTTATTGAAGACGTCGTAGCAGTAACCGTCGAGGCGTAGCCGTGAAGATCGGTGTAGTCACCTTTCCGGGCACGCTAGACGACCGCGATGCCGCTCGTGCCGTAAGACTCGCTGGTGGCGAGGCGGTTAGCCTTTGGCACGCCGACACAAACCTCCACGACATCGACGCAGTCGTGCTGCCTGGCGGCTTTAGCTACGGCGACTACCTGCGCTGTGGCGCAATCGCCGCGCAGGCACCAGTAATGCAAACCATCATCGAGAAGGCAAACGAAGGTTTGCCAGTGCTCGGCATTTGCAACGGTTTTCAGGTGCTAGTTGAGAGCCACCTGCTACCCGGCGGCCTGATTCGCAACGAACACCAGCACTTCATTTGCCGCGACCAAAAGCTGATCGTCGAAAACGTCGACACTGCGTGGACCAACCAGTTCACCCTCGGTGAAGAGATCACGATTCCGCTAAAGAACGGCGAAGGCGGCTACATCGCCGACGGCGAAACCCTAAAGCGCCTCGAGGGCGAAGGGCTAATCACCTTTAGATACAGCGAAGTCAACCCGAACGGCTCGATGAACAACATCGCAGGCCTTCGAAACGCACGCGGCAACGTCGTAGGCCTTATGCCTCACCCGGAGCACGCTGTCGAGCCAGGCTTTGGCCCAGACACCAAGGTCGCTATGCGCTCGGGCGTTGACGGCCTCAAGTTCTTCACATCAGTTCTCAAGTCGCTAGTCGAG
>CANGNZ010000008.1 GCA_947455435.1 Microbacteriaceae bacterium | reverse complement strand
TCAACTAGACGTTCGTCATCGATTACTCGTACTGGGCCACATTCCATGACATTTGCCTCGTTGCCTAGGCCCCCGCTGCGGCGAAGTACGGCGTTGACTCGGAGCATTAGTTCTTGGAGTACAAAAGGTTTGACCATGAAGTCGTCTGCGCCAGATCTGAAGCCGGTTGTCAGGTCTTGCTTATCGGTGCGCGCCGTCAGCACGATGACCGGTGTTTCGTTACCACTTGAACGCAACCGTTCCAGCAGTTCAAAGCCGTCAACTTTTGGCATGTTCACATCGGTGATGATTAGGTTTGGTTTTTGTTCGCGAACCGCTGTCAGAGCCGCAACGCCGTCGTGCGCAGCAATCGCTTTGTGTCCCGAGATGCTTAGAGCATCGCAGATCATCTCGGCTAGATTTACTTCGTCGTCAACCACAAGTATTAGTGCCATCTCCTTAGCCAATCAGAACCCACCTGACCTTGCAAATGGCACAGACTTTTCTTTCGTGTTTCACAAACAACTCACAGACGAGATGTTGTGGAATAGACCTAAGCGAAAACCCGCTTGAGAGAAGGATCAAATGAACAAGATCGCAAAGACCGCGGCAGCCGCGACTTTCACCGTTGCTCTAATCGCCGGCTTCGGCAGCTCGGCGATGGCTCACGACGAGATTCCTGTTTGCCCAACCGCAACCACCACGACTACTACCACCGTTAATCAGTACACCGCGTTGACCAACGCCTACACCCAGTACACCAATGCCACCAACACGGCATACAACAATGCCGTGAACCAGGCCAATACTGCGGTGACAACCGCGATTGCCGACGAGAAGGCAGCCCTTGAGGCAGCTAAGGCGGCTGCAAAGGTTGCTAAGGATGCCTTAAAGGCAGCTAAGGCGGCTCTAGCCACCGACCCAACCAACGCCGAGAAGGCAGCTGCAGTTGCTGCCGCAAAGGCAGAGGCCAAAGCGGCCAAGGCCGTCGTTGAGGCGCAGAAGACCCTACTAAAGGCTCAGCGTGCCGCCGAAGAGAAGAACCGCCAGGAAATCAAGAAGGCGACTGAGGAGCGTTCGAAGTCACTAAAGGCTTGCGATGCACCAAAACCGCCAAAAGAAAAGAAGGCCCCAAAAACTCCAAAGGACCCAACAGCTCCAAAGGGTAAAGACGACTAAGTACTAAATTTCGCGAGCGGGGTTACCGATAACGGTAGCCCCGTTTGCTACGTCCCGGGTAACCACGGAGCCAGCTCCAACTCGCGAGCCAGCGCCGAGCGTGATGTTGCCAATGATTGTGCTCTGAGCGCCAATGATCACGTTGTCGCCGACTGTCGGGTGGCGTTTGCCGGTAGCTTCGCTTTTAGCGCCAAGGGTTACCCCGTGGTAAAGCAAAACGTCGTCGCCAACGATGGCGGTTTCACCGATAACGATGCCCATGCCGTGGTCGATCACCAGACGGCGGCCAATTGTTGCGGCTGGGTGAATTTCGATGCCGGTAAACATTCGCCCAGCGTATGCCCACATGCGGGCGAGAGTCTTAAGGTGAAGCATCCAGAGCAGATGAGCCTGGCGATGGTTCCAGAGTGCATGTAGTCCGGGTGAGGTGAGAATAACCTCTAGTGCGTGACGTGCTGCTGGGTCGCGCTTTAGGCCTGCTTTAACGTTCTCACCGAAACGGATACTGTGCCCTAGCTTTCTTCGATCAGGTCCTTGTATAGAACGGTCGAAAGGTAACGCTCGCCAAACGAGGCGAAAATTACAACAATCTTCTTACCGGCGTTCTCAGGACGGTTCGCGATTTGCGATGCACCCCAGGCGGCAGCGCCAGAGGAGATACCTCCAAGAATACCTTCATCGGTGGCGAGGCGTCGAGCGTAAGCGAGTGCCTCTTCGTTAGGGGCATCGAGCACCTCGTCGTAAACGGTGGTGTCGAGAACCTCTGGCACAAAGTTTGGGCCAATACCCTGAATCGGGTGGCCGGCTGGAGATCCGCCATTCAAGATCGGCGAGGCAAGGGGCTCAACGGCGATTACTTTGATGTTCGGGTTTAGTTCTTTGAGAGCTTGGCCGACGCCGGTGATGGTACCGCCCGTGCCGATGCCGGCAACGAAGATGTCAACTTCACCGTTTGTGTCGCGCCAAATCTCAGCAGCTGTGGTTTCGCGGTGAATCTTTGGTCCAGCCGGATTGGCAAACTGGCGTACCGCAATTGCGCCGGTGGTTGACGCGATTTCTTCGGCCTTAGAAACTGCGCCGCGCATGCCTTCGGCTGCTGGGGTGAGCACGAGCTCTGCACCATATGCGCGAAGCAGGGTACGACGCTCAACGCTCATGCTGTCAGGCATGGTGAGGATGACCTTGTAACCGCGGGCGGCGCCAACCATCGCGAGCGCGATACCGGTGTTGCCCGAGGTTGCCTCAACGATTGCGCCGCCTGGCTTGAGTTCGCCTGAAGCCTCAGCGGCGTCGACCATGGCTATGCCCAAACGGTCTTTTACCGAAGAAGATGGGTTGTAGAACTCGAGCTTCGCATAAACGTCAGCGGCCGCCCCGTCAGTGATTCGGTTCAAACGAACTAGGGGAGTGTTGCCGAATGCCTCTGTGATGTCGTTGTAGATAGTCATAAGACGATTTTGCCTCGTAATCGACAGGCTTCACCGACTGTTTCACCTTGTTACAGGGTTCTAAACTGAAGCCATGACTTCGAATTGGATCAACGGTAAAGCAGTCGAATCGGCCAGTGGCAGAACCTCCCCGGTTTATGACCCAGCGCTAGGTTTAGAGACTGCTCGCGTCGGTCTTTCTACCCGCGCAGAGCTCGACGCTGCCGTTGCCGCTGCCAAGGCGGCGTTCCCGACCTGGCGAGACGCCTCACTGGCCAAGCGCCAGCAGGTCATGTTTGCTTTCAGGGAGCTCCTCAACGCCCGAAAAGGCGAGTTGGCAGCTCTTATCACAGCGGAGCACGGCAAGGTCCTCTCAGATGCTCTGGGCGAGATTACCCGCGGGCAGGAAATCGTTGAATTTGCCACGGGTATCCCTCACCTTCTAAAGGGTTCTTACACCGAAAACGCGTCGACAGGGGTTGACGTTTACGAAATCCGCCAGCCACTCGGGGTAGTCGGAGTTATCAGCCCCTTCAACTTCCCGGCAATGGTGCCCATGTGGTTCTTCCCGCTGGCGCTGGCTGCGGGCAACACTGTGATTTTGAAGCCGTCAGAGAAAGCACCGAGCGCCAGCATCTGGATCGCCAAACTCCTACAAGAGGCTGGTTTGCCAGACGGAGTATTCAACGTTGTCCAGGGCGACAAGGAGGCCGTTGATGGCCTTCTCGAGAACCCAGACGTCGCCTCGATTTCGTTTGTTGGTTCGACCCCGATCGCAAAATACGTCTATGAAAAGGGCACAGCCAATGGCAAACGCGTTCAGGCCCTCGGCGGGGCAAAAAACCACATGCTCGTTTTGCCAGATGCCGACCTCGATTTGGTCGCAGATTCGGCCGTAAACGCGGGCTTCGGCTCGGCCGGTGAGCGCTGCATGGCGATCTCGGTTTTGGTTGCGGTTGAGCCAATCGCAGACCAGCTGATTCCGAAGATTGTCACCCGCATGGAGTCACTTCGAACCGGCGATGGCCGCCGCGGTTGCGACATGGGCCCACTGGTGACCCGCGAACACCGCGACAAGGTAGCTAGCTTCATCGAGATCGCCGCCGCCGATGGCGCTAAGGTTGTCGTTGACGGGCGCGAGGTTCAGGCAGATGGCGAACCTAACGGATTTTGGCTCGGCCCTACCCTGATCGACAATGTGCCGACGACTTCGAAGGTCTATACCGAAGAGATTTTCGGCCCGGTGCTCTCGGTTGTTCGCGTAAACAGTTACGACGAGGGGCTGGCCTTGATCAACTCTGGAGCCTTCGGCAACGGCACAGCCATTTTTACCAACGACGGCGGTGCGGCAAGACGTTTTCAAAACGAGGTCGAGGTTGGCATGGTCGGCATCAATGTGCCGATTCCTGTTCCGGTTGCCTACTACTCTTTTGGTGGCTGGAAGAATTCCCTATTCGGAGACACCAAGGCGCACGGCGCCGAGGGCGTTCACTTCTTCACTCGGGGCAAGGCAATCACGTCTCGGTGGCTAGACCCTAGCCACGGCGGAATCAACCTAGGATTTCCGCAGAACTAAGTTTGTGCAGAAAACCGTTGGTGGCGAGCACCGAAGAAGTTTCTGCGGTTAGTTCGCCATTGATGGCGCTGAAACGCCCACCGGCTTGTTCAACAATTGGTACAAGTGCCGCGATGTCGTAAATCTTGAGATCGTGCTCGGCAACAATCTCAAGCGCGCCTTCGGCGAGCAGCATGTAGCTCCAGAAATCACCGTATGCTCGCGTGCGCCAAACCTTGCGAGTCAGGCCCAGGAGACCACCGAGCATGCCCGAGAGATCCCAGAGTTTTAGATTGTTGTAGCTCAAGGACGCATCTTCGAGAGTAGAAATCTTCGAAACGTTCAGGTGGCGAACCGACCCGTCCAATTCGCGGGTCTTCGCTCCTTCGCCTGGTGAACCCCACCATCGGCGACCCATAGCCGGGGCCGAAACCACGCTTAGAACCGGTTTACCATCGACGGCGAGGGCAATTAGGGTTGCCCAAACCGGTACGCCGCGCATGTAGTTGGCCGTGCCATCGATTGGGTCAATGATCCAGGTTCGGTTTGAGCCTGCGGTCGCGCCAAACTCTTCGCCGATGATTCCATCGTTTGGTCGTTCTTGAGAAAGTCTTGTCTTTATGGCCAATTCGGTGGCTCGATCGGCATCGGTGACCTCAGTTGCATCAGTTTTTTTCTCAACCGCCAGGTCTTGGGCCATGAAGCGATCGAGAGTTATCGCATCGGCAATATCGGCAAGCTGTTGCGCGAGCAAAAGGTCATCGGTGAATGTCATTTTTCGAGATTACCTGCAGAAGACAGCGACGACATTAGTCGGCGAAGAGAGTCGAGTCTGCCGGCAGAAACGTTGCCCGCCTCAACTGCCTCATCTAAAGCGCAATCTGGCGAGCCTTGGAGGTGACTGCAGTCTCGTGGGCATTCCTCAGCCAACCGGTTGAGGTCTTCAAAAGACTTCAGGAGGTTCTCTGGTTTGACGTGGCCAAGCCCGAAGGAGCGCACACCTGGGGTGTCGATGATCCAGCCGTCTGGCAGTTTGATCGCTCTTGCCGACGAAGATGTGTGTCTGCCACGGCCGGTAACTTCGTTGACCACGCCGGTCGCGCGCCCGGTGCCAGGCACCAAGTCATTTACCAACGTTGACTTACCTACGCCAGAGTGGCCGACCATTACGGTCATGTTGCCGGCGAGAAGCGCGTGAATCGCTTCGAGGTTTGGTTCGTCCGATCTGGTTTCAACAACCGGAATGCTCAGGCCGTCGAAGTTTTTCAAGAATTCGTCGGTGGTGGCTAGATCTGTCTTGGTGATGATCAAAATCGGTTTGAGTCCGGCATCGAACGCCGCGGCAAGGTAGCGGTCAACAAGTCTCGTTCGCGGCTCTGGGTTGGCGATGGCGACCACGATTGCCATCTGTGTGGCATTTGCCACAATTACTCGCTCGACAACGTCGCTGTCGTCTGCGCTTCGTCTCAGCAGCGAGGTCCGCGGTTCGACTCGCACGATTCGTGAGAGCGCCCCCTGGGTGTCTGAGGTGTCACCGGCCAAAGCAACTCTGTCGCCAACCACCGCGCCCTCCTTGCGAAGCTCTTTACCCATCGTGGCATTAACCGACCGATTGTCCGCAAGCAGCACGTGATAACGGCCAAGGTCAACTCCGGTGACCATGCCAATCGGCGCGTCCTTGTAGCTCGGCCGGTTCTTGGTGCGCGGCTTGTTGCCCTTCGGGTTCGGGCGAATTCGAACGTCGGTCTCGTCTAGGTCATGACCGTTGTCTTCTGGTTCGTAAAGCCAGCTCAAGCGACACCGAGCATCTGGTTCCAGAGTTCAACGAAATTCGGCATGGTCTTGGCTGTGGTGCGGATGTTTTCAATCTCGATGCCAGGCACGCGCAGACCGATAATGGCACCGGTGGTTGCCATGCGGTGATCTTCGTAGGTTTGCCACAGGCCGCCGTGCAGTTCCTTCGACGGCTCGATGATCAGGCCGTCCTCGGTTTCTTGGCATTTGCCGCCGATTCTGTTGATCTCGGTTGCAAGTGCGGCCAGTCTGTCGGTTTCGTGGCCACGAAGGTGGGCGATTCCGCTCAGACGGCTTGATGAGGTTGCCAGCACGGCCAAACCTGCCACGACTGGAGCTAGCTCACCGCCGATTGAAAGGTCGATGTCGATTCCGTGAATCACGCCCGTTCCGGTGATGGTGAGACCGCGCTCATCTCGGACGATTGTGGCGCCCATTTGCTGCAAAATTCCGTCGAATTCGTCGCCAACCTGAGTCGTGACACCCGGCCAACCTGGAATAGTGACGCTGCCGCCAGCAACCATGGCTGCGGCCAGGAAAGGCCCGGCGTTCGAAAGGTCTGGTTCGATCGACTTGGTGCCTCCGGCGATTTGTCCGGGCTCAACTCGCCAAACGCAGGGCTCAGGCTCAGAAACGACTACACCGCGCTCACGGAGGCACTGCAGAGTCATTTCGATGTGCGGCAGCGAAGGCAGGTGTTCACCCTTGTGGCGAAGAGTCAGGCCGGTTTCGAATCGAGCTGCCGCCAGCAGGAGCCCTGAAACGAATTGGCTCGAACTCGATGCATCGATCGTGATTTCACCGCCGGTGACCTTGCCCAAGCCGTGAACCGAGAAGGGGAGTGCCCCGTCGGAGTTCTCGACTTCGGCTCCAAGGGCTCGAAGGCTTTCGATTGTGGTGTTCATCGGTCGTCGACGCGCAGCGGCGTCGCCATCGAAGGCGATCTTGCCCGAGTTCAAAACCGAAAGTGGCGGAACGAAACGCATCACGGTTCCGGCAAGACCGCAATCAATCGATGCGTCCGTGTTGAGCATGGCTGGGTAAATCTTCGGGGAGGTGGTCTGCCCACCTTCGATTCGCGAACCAAAGGCTTCGAGAGCCGCGATCATCAGCGCGCTGTCACGCGAGACCAGTGCGCCGGTTAGTTGCGTGGGTTCAGATGCCAAAGCCGAGAGCACTAGTTCGCGGTTGGTTAGTGACTTTGAACCAGGCAACTTGACAGTTGCCGAAATGGCGCGAGTGGCGACCGGTGCATCGAAGTTTCGGGAATAAAGGTCTGAACTCATGTGTTACCAAAATACCAGCAACCATAAGGAGCTAGTTGACCATAACTTTCGGCTTTTCGGATTCGCGCCTAAACTCAGGTGTGATGACTGACAACGTTGCACCCCTCGATGCCGAAGCCAAACGAATCCAGTTTGAGCAGCAGGCGATACCTTTCACGGCTTACCTTTACTCTGTCGCGCTGAACAAAACCAAAGGCAACTACTACGACGCCGAAGATCTGGTTCAAGAAACCTTCATTAAAGCCTTTCGCGCCTGGCACCAGTTTCAGCAAGGTACCGAGCTTAAATACTGGCTCTCGACGATCCTGCAAAACACCTTTATTAACAAGTACAACAAGAAGAAGAAAGACAAAGCTTCTGATGGCCTGGACGAACTTGAAGACTTTCAGCTCGGTTCAGCCGAAAGCATCGGTGCGGTAAAGGAGCTTTCAGCTGAGCTTGCAGCCTTAAAAAATCTTTCATCGCGCGAAGTAAACGAGGCGATGAAGCACCCGTCGATGGAGCAGTTCCGCGACGTGGTGTTCATGGCCATCGTGCAAGAAATGTCTTACGCAGACATCGCAGAAGAGCTCGAAATTCCGATCGGTACCGTGATGAGTCGCCTACACCGAGGCAAAGCAAAACTAAAGAATCTGCTCGCAGACTACGCGCGAGCAGAGGGTTACAAAGTGGAGGGTAAGAACTAATGGCTCAGCGCGAAATGAATTGCGAAGAAACAAAGAAGCATGTTCACGAATACCTTCAAAACGAGTTGACCGAAACCGAACTCGATGCCATCACCGCACACATCGCCAACTGCGACCACTGTGAGTGGGAATACGACTTTGAGTCTGCAGTGAATAACGTGATTCAGCTTCGCTGCAGCGAAACGCCCGCCGATGAAATTGCAGAGAAAATCCTGCAGCGCATCCGTTCAATCGATTTGAACGACATCCAACACTAGGCTTCGGCTAGCCCCAACCATTCGTTCCAACCGCGGTTTAGCACCAACCAAGCGATTAACCCGTGGCCAACTTGACCGGGCACTCCGTTCGTTGACTCTGCCATCTCGCTTGCCCAGCCCTCATGTTCGATAAGAGGCTTGAAGCAGTCGACGAAAGGAATCTGACGGCGGTTCGCAACATCTTCGAAGCCCCAAGCGAGATGTTCAATCTCTGGGTTTTGGTCGGTAATGCGGCTCGGAACCGGGCCAACGACGAAAGATTCGATTTCGCGCTTTCTGGCTTCGTCCAATATGGTGGCGAGGTTCAATCGACTTCTCGAGATCGAAATGCCAGCAGCCGGATCGGTATTGCCTAGAGCTACGACAAGTCGAAGTTCATCAGCGCCAGCCATGCGGCGTTCAAACTCCGACCACCATCGCTCACCAAGTTGAGCCGTTGTCTCGCCCGGCACTGGCAGTGCTATTACTTCGACAGTCTGTTCATCGCTGAACGATCGTGAAAGAACTCGACCAAGCCAGCCCAGACCTCGCGGGTCGCCGCTCGGGCTGACCAGCAGGTCTCCCAGAACGATGATTCGCACGGTCTTTTTGGTCATGCTTAGGCGTCGAATGCTCTCGCAACGAGGTCGGCCTGCTCGGCGGCGTGGCGCTTAGCCGAACCGGTGGCTGGCGATGCGCTAGCTGGTCGCGAGACAAGCTTGGCTACCTGACCGTTCATGTACTTAGGCAAGAACAAGCCGATGTAGGTCCAAGGGCCTTGGTTCGCCGGTTCGTCTTGTGCCCAAACAAGTTCGGCATTCGGGTACTGAGCGTAAGCCATCTTGATCTCGTCGACCGGGGTTGGGTAGAGCTGCTCAACGCGAACGATTGCGGTGTCGCGGGTGCCACGCTTCTCGCTCTCGGCCAACAGATCCCAGTAGATCTTGCCTGAGCAGAAGATGACTCTCTTCACGGCGTTCTTGTCGAGGCCCTGCTGGTCGTCGATTACCGGCATAAAGGTTCCGTTGGTGAAGTCTTCGACCGATGAAGAAGCTGCCTTTAGACGGAGCATCGACTTTGGCGAGAAGACCACCAGCGGTCGACGAGGTGTTGTGTAGGCCTGGCGGCGAAGCAGGTGAAAATGCGATGCCGGCGTCGATGGCTGAGCAACTGTCATGTTGTTTTCTGCGCAAAGCTGCAGGTAACGCTCAATGCGAGCAGAAGAGTGGTCAGGCCCCTGGCCTTCGTAGCCGTGAGGCAGCAGCAAGACCACGCCTGAGTGCTGGCCCCACTTCTGCTCGGCAGAGGAGATGAACTCGTCGATGATCGTCTGGGCGCCGTTGGCGAAGTCGCCGAACTGAGCCTCCCAGAGAACCAAAGCGTTTTCATCTTCGACCGAGTAGCCGTATTCGAAGCCCATGGCCGCGTATTCGCTAAGTAGTGAGTCGTAGATGTAGAACTTGGCCTGCTCTGGGCTTAGGTTGCGAAGCGGCATCCATTCCTGGCCGTTCACGCGGTCGTGGAAGACAGCGTGACGCTGAACGAAGGTTCCGCGTCGGCTGTCCTGGCCGGCCATGCGAACGCGCTTTCCTTCAAGGAGCAGAGAACCGAAAGCTAAAAGTTCACCGAATCCCCAGTCGATGCTGCCAGTGCGGCTCATCTCGACTCGCTTTTCGAGCAACTGCTGAAGCTTCGGGTGCACGCTGAAGCCGGGAGGCTGGTTGTTGTGAGCGTTACCGATCAGCTCAACAACCTCGCGTGAAATCGCGGTCTGGTGGGCAAGAACCGGGTGGTCGCTAGCTGTGGTGCCGATGCCTATCGGTCGAGGCACGAGCTCAACAGGCTGCTGCATTGCAGCGTGAACCTCTGCGAAAGCGCTCTCGAGTCGAGCTTGGAAGCCAGCGTTCGCTGCCTCAAACTCTTCGCGAGTGATGTCGCCTCGACCAACCAAAGACTCTAGGTACAGGGTGCGAACCGAGCGCTTGGCCTCGATCAGGTTGTACATCAGTGGCTGAGTCATCGACGGGTCGTCGCCCTCGTTGTGGCCACGGCGGCGGTAGCAAACAAGGTCGATGACTACGTCCTTCTTGAATTCCTGACGGAACTCGAAGGCGAGCTGTGCAACTCTGACTACGGCCTCTGGGTCGTCACCGTTCACATGGAAGATAGGTGCCTGAATACCCTTGGCGATGTCGGTCGAGTAGACCATCGAGCGCGACTGGTCTGGCGGTGTGGTGAAGCCGACCTGGTTGTTGATCACAATGTTGATGGTGCCGCCAACCTTGTAGCCGCGAAGCTGCGACATGTTGAGGACCTCTGGCACGACACCCTGGCCGGCAAAAGCCGCGTCACCGTGAATCAGAATCGGTAGGAACGGGTAAACGTCTTCGGCGGTGCCGTTGACCGAGTCAACCTTGGCGCGAACGATGCCTTCGAGCACCGGGTTGACCGCCTCCAAGTGTGACGGGTTGGCAGCCAGGGTGACACCTACGGTTGCGCCGTCTGGAGCGGTAAATGTGCCTTCGGTGCCCAGGTGGTATTTCACGTCACCAGAGCCCTGAACTGTCTTTGTGTCGGTGTTGCCTTCGAATTCGCGGAACACCTGGGCGTAGGTCTTTCCGGCAACGTTGGTGAGGATGTTCAAACGACCGCGGTGGGCCATTCCAATGTTTACCTCACGAAGCCCAGCGTGCGCCGCAGACTGCAGGATCGCGTCAAGCGCTGCGATTGTTGATTCGCCACCCTCGAGCGAGAAGCGCTTTTGGCCGACGAACTTGGTTTGCAAGAAGGTCTCGAACGCTTCTGACTCGTTTAACTTCTCGAGAATGCGCAGCTGCTCTTCGCGGGTTGGCTTGGCATACGGGCGCTCAAGTTTGTCCTGGAACCACTGGCGCTGCTCTGGATCTTGAATATGCATGTACTCAACACCAACGGTGCGGCAGTACGAGTCGCGGAGGATCTTGTAGATATCGCGGAACGCCATCTTCGACTTGCCGCCGAAGCCGCCAGTCTTGTATTCGCGGTCAAGGTCCCAGAGGCTCAGGTGGTGGTTGAGAATGTCAAGGTCTGGGTGCGAACGCTGGACGTATTCGAGCGGGTCGACGTCGGCCATGAGGTGGCCACGAACGCGGTAGGCGTTGATTAGCTCCTGGATGCGGGCGGCCTTTGAGCGGTCGTCGGTGTCGTCTTGCGAGAAGTCGCTGACCCACTTGACGGGCTCATAAGGGATTCGCAAGTCAGAGAAGATTTCTTCGTAGAAACCGCGTTGGCCTAGCAGAAGCTCGTGAATCTTCTTCAAGAACTCACCAGAGCCGGCGCCCTGGATGACTCGGTGATCGTAGGTTGAGGTGAGTGTGATGGTCTTCGAGACACCCATCTTCGCGAGGTGATCTTCGCTCATTCCCTGGAATTCGGCAGGGTACTCGAGTGCTCCCGCACCAACGATGCAACCTGCACCCTTCATTAGGCGAGGCACTGAGTGAACCGTGCCGATGCCACCAGGGTTGGTCAGCGAAATGGTTGAACCGGCAAAGTCTGTTGCGGTGAGCTTGTTTTCGCGTGCGCGCTTTACGAGGTCTTCATAGGCGGCAAGGTATTCGGCAAAGTTGAGACGTTCAGCCTTTTTGATATTTGGTACCAAAAGTGCGCGCGTGCCGTCTTCTTTGGGGATGTCGATGGCTAGACCCATGTTGATATGAGCGGGCGCAACTACTGCCGGTTTTTCGTCAACGATGTCGTAGTAAACGTTTTGGCTCGGGAACTCTTTGAGCGCGCGAATGATCGCAAAGCCGAGAAGATGTGTGAACGAAACCTTGCCACCGCGGGTGCGGCCAAGGTGAGAGTTGATTACGATTCGGTTGTCGATCAGGAGCTTCGCCGGAATTGTGCGAACACTTGTCGCCGTAGGCACTGTCAGCGATGCGTCCATGTTGGTGGCCAAGGACTTTTGCATTCCCTTGAGAACGGTGACCTGGTCTTCGCCATCTTCGACAACGTCGATTGACGAGGTGACCGGGGCTTGGGCTGGAATCGGTTGTGGCTTTGCCTCAACACGGGTGGTCTTAGCGACCATCTGACTCTCTACGGTTGGTGCTGCCGGGGCTGCTACCGGCGCTGCTGGCGTTGTGAGGGTTGCTGGCTGCATCGAGTGAAAGCGCTCGAGAATCGGCCACCACTCTTTATCGACTGCATCTGGGTTGATTTTGTACTGCTCGTACATTTCTTCAACGAGCCATTCATTGGCTCCGAATTCGCCTTCGGCTTCTGGATTCTGGCCTGGAGTCGACAGAGTAACCACCTCTTATTTTTTATCTGAACGTCGTCGTTCCTGCCATCTAGCCTACCCCCTGTTTGGCGGGGCTATGCTTAGAGGACATATGGAAAACGCTTGGTTCATGCTCGCCTTGGGGGTTTTGCTCACCTTCGGAACAGGCATCTTTGTAGCCAGTGAGTTTTCGATGGTCAGCCTAGAACGCAACGAGGTTGAGGCGCGCGCCGCGAAAGGCGAAAAAGGTCTCGGCAACACCATCAGGGCTCTTCGAAAGACGAGTACACACCTTTCTGGAGCTCAACTCGGCATCACGCTAACAACCATGCTCACCGGTTTCCTGGCCGAGCCTGCACTTGGCGTCTTGCTTTCGCCAACACTCACCGGTTTTGGTTGGGGCCCAGAAACCCAGAAAACCGTTTCGGTGCTGCTCGGAATGCTGATCGCCACGCTTTTCTCAACTGTGATTGGCGAATTGGTCCCTAAAAAGCTCGCCCTCACGCTGCCCTTGAAGGTGAGCAAGGTTGTTGCTGGTTTTCAACTCATCTTCACGCTCCTGTTTAGCTGGATGATTTTCATTTTGAATAAGTCCGGAAATTCGATCGTTCGCCTTTTCGGTATCGAACCGAAAGAAGAGCTGAGCTCGACTCGCACGGCAGAAGAACTCACCTCGCTGGTTCGTCGCTCTGCAAGCCTTGGAGCGCTCGACCAACAGACGGCAACTTTGCTAACCAAAACACTGGCCTTGAGTCAGTTGGTCGCAGCCGATGTAATGACTCCGCGGCCGAGAATGCACAGCATCGAACGCGACGCAACCGTCACCGAGGTTATTGAGCTCTGCAACAAGACAGGTCACAGCAGGTTTCCTGTGCTCGATGGGTCAAGTGACGACGTCGTAGGCGTCGTGCACGTGAAGCAGGCGGCTGCTGTTCCGCGCGAAAAAAGAGCGGTAGTCCCAGTCAGCGCGATCATGACAGAAGCATTGCGTGTGCCAGAAACAATGCCGCTTGAGTCGCTTATGGTCGAGCTTCGAGGCAAAGGTCTGCAACTCGCCATCGTGATCGACGAATACGGTGGCACGGCAGGTTTGGCAACCCTTGAAGACCTAATCGAAGAACTTGTGGGTGAGCTGGTTGATGAGCACGACCGTGCTCGCGCGGGAATCACCCGCGGCGCAAATTCTTCGGTGTTGTTCCCGGGAATGATTCGCCCAGATGAACTTGCCGAAATGGCAATCAAGGTCCCAGATAACGGCGCATACGAAACCGTTGCCGGCTACATAATGAGTCAGATCGGTCGAATCCCGACGGTTGGTGACCAACTAGCCATCGCAAACGGCACCCTGCGTGTTGAGCGCATGGACGGCCGCCGAGTGGATCGAGTGCGCTTCACCCCTTTTGCCGAGGAGGTGCAAAATGACTAATCCTTGGGAGGGCATTGGTTGGTTCTTCTTGCTGCTGCTCGGCAATGGTTTCTTTGTTGCCGCCGAATTCGGTCTCATATCGGCGCGTCGAGCCCAAATCGAACCGCGAGCCGAGGCGGGGAGCCGACCTGCCGCCATAACCATCAAGGCTATGGAAAAGGTTTCGCTGATGCTGGCGACCATTCAGCTCGGTGTGACCATCTGTTCTTTGCTCATCTTGGTTATCGTCGAGCCGAGCATTCACCAACTTCTCGAAGAGCCTCTGCGCAGCCTTGGTCTAAGCGAAGCTTCGACCACAGGTGTTGCCTTCGGAATCACGTTGGTCGTTGTCTCGTTCATGCACGTGGTTATCGGTGAAATGGTGCCAAAAAACATTTCATTCTCGATTCCGGAGCGGGCAGCCCTAGTCCTGGTGCCGCCACTTTACCTGCTGGCACAGGTGGTTCGCCCGCTGGTTTGGTCGCTGAATGCGCTGGCAAACCTGATCCTGCGCATATTTGGCGTCAAAGCCGCCGATGAAGCAAACAGCGCCTACACGATCGACCAGGTTGAAGACATCGTTGAGCATTCAACGCGAGAAGGCGTTCTGAACGACGCTTCTGGCACAATCAGCAACACATTTGAATTCACTGAAAAGAAGGTTGTGGACGTCGCCGTGCCAACCGATCGGGTGATCAGCTTCGATGAGTCGGTCACTCCGCGCGAAATCGAGCAGGCGGTCGCCAAATACGGTTTTTCTCGCTACCCGTTGACCGACGATTCGGGTGACTTTATCGGATACCTGCACTTGAAGGACGTCCTAGATCTTCGTGAAGACGAAGCAGACGAGGCAATTCCAGCCAAGAGGATCAGAACTCTGATCTCACTGCCTGCGTCGATGGAGCTAGAAGATGCCCTGGCTTCTATGCGTCGAGTTGGTGCGCACATGGCCAGATCGTTTGATCGTCGTGGCAAAGTCAAGGGTGTGCTTTTTCTTGAGGATATCCTCGAAGAGCTTGTTGGCGAAGTTCAAGACGCCACCCGTCGCGACTAGTTTTTCGCGAACTTTCCGCGTGAATACTGCATGGGCCAGTCGACCTCTACGCCGAGTTCGGCGGCTGCGCGAAGCGGCCAGTGGGGGTCACGCAAAACCGCGCGGCCAACCATGATTACCTCCACCTCGCTGTTTTGCAAAATAGCCTCAGCCTGTGCCGCCTCCGTAATCTGACCGACAGCGGTGACCGGTTCTTCGACTCGCTCTGCAACAAACTCAGAAAGCGGCACCTGGTAGCCGGGTCCGCTAGGAATCGTGACACCGGTGATAAGGCCGCCCGACGAGATGTCGAAAAGGTCGGCACCAGCTTCGGCGCACCACTTTGCGACCTGAGCGGTCTGAGATTCGTCCCAACCACCTTCGCGATAGTCGGTTGCTGAAAATCTGATGAAGAGAGGCACGCTGTCTCCGACGGCTGCGCGAATCGCAATCACTGTTTCAACAAGTAGGCGGGCGCGGTTTTCGAGTGAGCCGCCGTATTCGTCCTGGCGATGGTTGGTTAGCGGCGATAGGAACTGATGCATGAGATAACCGTGTGCGGCATGGAGCTCGAGCGCCTCAAAGCCAGCCGCTATGGCATTCTTGGCTCCGCTTACAAAGGAGTCGACGATACCGCGCAGCTCAGCAGTTTCAAGTTCGCGTGGTGCGAAGTACCCCGTGAAGGCCTCATCGGTTGCCGAAACGGTTTGCCAGCCGCCATCGGCAAGGGTGATTGAGCCCGAGCCGTCTCGGTGGGTTGAAGCCTTGCGGCCCGCGTGAGCTAGTTGGATTGCGGGAATCGCTCCGCTCGACTTCATGAATGCCGTTACCGGCTTCCATGCCTCCACCTGCGCCTGGTTCCAGATGCCAGCGCACCAAGGTGTGATTCGGCCATCGGCACGAACTGCAGTCGCTTCAACGATGATCAAACCTGCTCCGCCGAGAGCGCGTTCGCCGTAGTGCACCAGGTGAAACTGGCCGACAACGCCGTCCTTTGCTTCGCACGAATACATGCACATAGGTGCGATCCAAATGCGATTCTTGGCGGTTAGCGCGCGAACGGTGAGTGGGCTGAACAGTTTGGTCATCGAATTTTGTCACTCCTGAGAATTGAGGCTCCCGCGGCAACTGTGAGTGTGAGCAGGCAACCTAACGATAGCGCGATGTTTAGTGGAATCCAGTTGGTGAGAAAGCCAATCAGAGCTGGCCCTGCCATGATGCCGAAGTAGGTCAGCCCAAACACCTTTGCCATGTTTCTGCCCGAGTGGGTCGCTTCGCCGATATTCCCGGCGGCAATGAATAGCTGGGGAATCACTCCAGAAATGCCGACGCCGAGAATGGCCCAGCCGATGACGCCAACGATGGGATTTGGCGCCAAAACCGCGGTGGCAATACCTGAGCTGGCTAAAAGTGAACCGTAACGGACAACGGCAAGCCTGCCGAAACGATCCACTAGTTTGTCGCCAGCGAGCCTGGTTATGGCCATTGCCGCACTGAATGCGCCGACTCCTAGCGCTGCCTCACCGCTTGAAGAATGCAGCACCGTCTTCAAATGCAGGGCAGACCAATCCACCGCGCTACCTTCAGCTATTGCCGCGAAACAAGCCATGAACCCCACCCAAAGCACTGTTCCGAGCAGTTTACGGTTGGCTTTGTTGCCGGCGGATTTTTCGAGTTTCTCGGGCAGGCTCCCAGGTTTGTCTTCGACCAGCGAGCTCCAAAGCGCGAGCGATCCGACCACCATGAATATGCCGGTGATGGTGAGTGTGACTCTCATCGGCGCAGTTAGTGAGAGCGCGACACCGCCAATGATCGCTCCAACAATGCCGCCGAATGACCACATCGCATGCAACGAAGAGAAAATCGAACGATTGTATTTGCGCTCCACAACGACGCCGTTGGCGTTCATGCCGACGTCCAAGATTCCGACGCTAGCGCCGAGAACAAAAATGCCGCCGGCCAGGCTCGGAGCATCGTTTGCAAAGGCTGGAATCAAAAGCGCCAACCCAGTCGCAGTGCCACCTAGTGCAGTCACGGCTTTGGAGCCGTAGTGGTCGATAACCCAGCCCATTGCTTGCATTGCCAAAAAAGCGCCGAAGCCAAACAAAAGAATTATTGAGCCGATCACCGAGTGGTTGATTTTTAGGTGGTGCTCAACCTCGGGAATGTGAACTCCCCAAACCGAGATGGCGGTTCCGCCGATAAGAAAGTAGGCCGATACGGCGAAGCGCGAACGCCTCGGGCTAATTTCTTTGCTCATGCCTCAAGCCTAGACTTACAAAATGCGCAGCTTGCTAAGAGTGCCACGGCCCACCGATGACAAATACAGTCGCGGTGTTGTTGGTTTTGCAACCGGCTCAACCGAGTTTCCGGGAGCTGCGATTCTTGGAGTCACTGCCGCCATGCGGACGGGTGTCGGGATGGTTCGCTATCTGGGTCCGATGGAGGTTTCAAATCTGCTCATCGAAGCGCGGCCCGAAGCGGTTTTAGGCGCAGGGAGAGCACAGGGTTGGGTGATCGGATCCGGAGTGCCGACCGGAGATGCTCGTATCAGTGAATCTCTGGAGTTTGAAGGCCGAAAGGTCGTTGACGCCGGCGCGCTCACCATCGAAAACTTGGCGACATTGACCGACCAGGACTTTATTACTCCTCATCTCGGTGAAGCCAGGCGCCTCGGTTGCGAAAGTGTCGAAGAGTTGGCCAAAATCACAAAGGCGGTTGTGATTTTGAAGGGGAGCGTCACGACGGTTGGTCAGCGAGGCGCACCTTCAGTGGAGATTGGGCCAAACCCAGCCGCTCTGGCAACCGCCGGCACCGGCGATGTTTTGGCTGGGATCCTCGGAGCGTTGGTGGCAGCGAATCCCGAGACCGGAGGCATTGAGCTTGCCCAATTCGCTGTAGAACTTCACGCCGAGGCTGCGCGCATCGCTGCCGAGGCTGGGCCGGTTGCAGCCTTAGACGTTGCCGAATCCATTAGAGCGGTGGTCAAAGCTTGGAGCGAATAAGAATCTGGAGACTCCTCACCCTTGCGTCCTCGGTGATCGCGACCTATGCATTCTTGATTTATTCGGGTCTACACGGCGCAGGAATGCCAATGGGTGACTTGAACCTCGCATACCAACAGTGGATGAACGCGAACGTAGCTTGGGGTCTGAACGTTGACTGGGTTTACCCCTGGGTCGCAATTCTGCCGATGTGGTTGGCAAATGCTGCCTCGCCAGGTGCCCTCCTATGGCCGTGGCTCATTGGGTGCGGGGTCCTCACACTAGTCATTGCCGTGACCATCGCATATCGTTCTCGAAACGCGGCTGCATATTTTGCTATGTACTTTTGGCTCGCCGCTTTGGTGATGCTTGGGCCTGTTTCGATTTCGAGGCTAGACACTGTCAGCGTCGCGCTCGCGGTTATTGCGGTCTACCTTCTCTCAAGGGGGAGCGAGGCTGCGGCGGCTATCTGGTTGAGCGTTGCCACCTGGGTAAAGGTTTGGCCGATAGCTGCACTTTCTGCGTTATTCGTGGCTGCAAGGCAACGCAAAAATATCGTTCTGGTGATCCTTTGTGCCAACGTCGCGATACTTCTTATCGGTTTTGTGCTCGGAGCCGACGCGAGCATTTTTTCGTTTCTGACCGGCCAAACCGGTAGGGGAATCCAGATTGAGGCGCCGATCGCGGAGTTTTGGTTGTGGCCGGCCGTGTTCGGTGACCAAGCATTCGGTATCCAATACAGCTCAAGCATGATGACTTTCGAAGTTTTCGGCGCAAATACAGCGATTTTTGCAAACCTGATGTCTGTCGTTCAGGTTGGTGCGCTAGCCATTACTTTTGCGCTCGGTTACCTTGGTTTGCGCAAAGGCGCGAGAACGACCGACGTGTTTTTCTGGGTGTTGTTCACGGGAATTCTAGACTTGATTGTATTCAACAAGGTCGGCTCACCCCAGTACCTAACCTGGCTTGTGGTCCCGGTAATTTATGGGATTCTCGCACAGCTTGAGCGAATCTATTGGGTTGCAGTCGGCGTCCTAGTTTTGAGCGCAATTACCTGGTTGATTTACCCGGTTCTCTACAACGGGCTTTTGCAGAACGGCTTTGGCGAAACGCTAATTCTTACGGTGCGAAACGTAATGCTCTTGGGTGGATTGGTCTACGCCAACCTAAGACTTCAAAAGCTTGGCAAGTAGCGGGCCAACAATCTGGCTTTCAATCAAGAAGCCGTCGTGGCCGTATTCGCTGTCGATCACGTGAAGCTTGCCGCCGACAAGTTCGCCACCAAGGTTTTCGGCAATAATCTTCTGGCCGCTGAGCGGGAATAGTCGGTCGCTAGAAATACCAACAACCAATGCTTTTTGCTTGATCTTTTTGAGCGCCTTGGTAACCCCACCGCGGTCGCGGCCGATGTCGTGTGAGTTCATCGCCTCAACGAGAGTGATGTATGAGTTCGCGTCGAAACGCCGAGTGAACTTGTTGCCGTGAAAGTCGAGATAAGACTCGACCGCGTACTTGCCACCTCCGCCTAGCGGGCTAACGCCAGACTGCCAGGTGCGCTCGAAGCGGTCGTTCAGTTCGAATGGGCTGCGGTAGTTCAAAAGTGCCATACGGCGAGCAAGCGCGAGGCCTCGATGTGGCCCAAAACCAGCTTTGGCGTCGTAGTAGTGCCCCTTGTCGAATGCGGGGTCAATCTTGATTGCCTCGGTTTGCACCGAGTTCAGGGCAATCTGGTCGGCAGTTGTCACTGGGGGAGCGGCGATTACGGCAATACGAGTGGTGCTCTTCGGGTAGGCGATTGCCCACTCTAGGGTGTGCATTCCGCCCATCGATCCACCGATTACCGCGTAAAACTCTTTGATGCCGATTGCGTCGCTGAAAGCCTTGGCAGCTGTCACCTGGTCGCGAATGGTGAGGTAAGGAAACTTGGAGCCGTACTCGCGTCCATTCTTATCGAGTGAGCTCGGCCCTGTCGACCCCTGGCAACCGCCGAGCATGTTCGGCACGATGACAAAAAACTTGTCTGAATCTATGGCGAGGCCAGGGCCGATGATTTCACTCCACCAACCCTCGGTTGGGTGTGCCTTGCTTGCCGGTCCGGCGGCGTGCGAGTCACCGGTGAGTGCGTGAAAAACGAGGACCGCAGGGTTAGCCGGTTCGCCCCAGGTTTCGTAAGCGATTTTTGTCCCAGCAAGCTCGCGACCGCTCTCCAACACAATGGTTGGGAGCGGTGCGAACTGACGGTCACCCACCGAGTCACCGTCGCGCCAAGCGCCGGTCGCTGGTGGGCGACCGACGAGCTGTCGGCTCAGTTCATCTGTTATGAACGATGACGGGACTGTGTCTTCGGGGGTTTGGAATTCCAACTACTTCTTAGCTACCTCAAAGCCGGCTTTTAGGTCGGCAATTAGGTCATCCACTGATTCGAGACCTACAGAGAGGCGAACGAGTCCTGGTGTTACACCGGTGGTCAGCTGCTGCTCAGGGGTGAGCTGCGAGTGAGTGGTGCTAGCCGGGTGAATGACGAGCGAACGTACATCACCAATATTAGCCACGTGGCTGAACAAGCCAAGTGCATCAACGAACTTCGCACCAACTTCTATACCGCCCTTGATTTCGAACGAAACGATCGCACCGGCACCCTTAGGGGCGTATTTCTTTGCTGCCTTGTGCCACTTCGAACTCTTTAGGCCCGCGTAGTTAACCGACTCAACCTGTGGGTGCTTCGAGAGAAACTCGGCGATTTTTTCTGCGTTCTGAACGTGACGCTCGATACGAAGGCTCAGGGTTTCGATGCCCTGGATTAGCTGCCAGGCGTTGTTTGGGGCAACGGCTGCGCCAAGGTCGCGAAGCAACTGAACTCGAGCCTTGATGATGTATGCGATTCCATCGCCGAGCGCTGCGGTGTAGTTCACGCCGTGGTACGAAGGGTCTGGCTCGGTGAGTCCTGGGAACTTATCGCTCTTCGACCAGGCGAACTTACCGCCGTCGACGATCGCGCCGGCAACAACCGTGCCGTGGCCGGCAAGGAACTTTGTTGCTGAGTGAACGACGATGTCGGCGCCGTGCTTGAGTGGCTGAATCAGGTATGGGGTCGCAACGGTGTTGTCGACGATAAGTGGCACGCCGTTCTTATGCGCGACTGAGGCAACGCCTTCGATGTCAAGAATCGAAACCTTAGGGTTTCCGATGGTCTCTGCGAAGAACAGTTTGGTGTTTGGTCGAACTGCGGCCTGCCATTCGGCAAGATCGTCTTGGTCTTCAACGAATGTGGTCTCGATGCCAAGCTTTGCAAGCGTGTACTTGAACAGGTTGTAGGTTCCGCCGTATACGGTCGATGACGAGACGATGTGGTCGCCAGCCTGGGCGATGTTTAGAACAGCGAAGGTTTCGGCAGCCTGGCCGGAGGCCAACAGCAAAGCCGCGGTTCCGCCCTCTAGAGCGGCGATTCGCTTTTCGGCGACGTCCTGGGTTGGGTTCATGATTCGGGTGTAAATGTTGCCGAACTCGGCAAGCCCGAACAGGTTTTTGGCGTGCTCAGAAGAATTGAAGGTGTACGCGGTGGTGTTGTAGATCGGCACAGCTCGCGCGTTTGTGGTTGGGTCGGGGGCGGCGCCAGCGTGGATCTGCGTGGTTTCGAAGCCCCAGTTTTGTTCGTTGCTCATTTGGTTTCCCTAAGGTGTTTTGCGAAAAGGTGGTTAGCCAAAGTTATGAAACTTGCTCAACCTGCGCAAACACCCTTGAAACCGGGCGTAACAGTGTTTAGTTTTGTGACGCTGCCTCGAGAACCTCGAAGGCCAAACCAGCGAGCAGCGCTGCGCCATCGGGTAAGACGCCTTCGTCGAAGGTTGCGTAGTTCGAGTGGTTTGGTGCGGCTGTCATCCAGCCATCCTTGTCTGGGCTTGCACCCAAAAAGATGAATGCACCTGGAATTTCGCGAACGATCGAGCCGAAGTCCTCGGCGCCCGCAATTGGGTGTGGCCACTCAACCCAGCGGTCTTCGCCAAAAGCTTCTTTCACGACGCGTCGCACACGTTCTGTTGCGGCGGGGTCGTTCATCACCACTTCGGTTGGGTGTGCACCGATGTCATAGGTGACTTCGAGGTCGAATGCCTTGGCGATTCCATCGAGCAGCTCGCCGGCGAACTGCTGAACCTTGGCAAGGTTGCCAGGTGAGAAGGTTCGAATGGTTGCACCGAACGAAGCGGTCTCGGGGATCACGTTTGTAGTGTGCTCGTCTCCGGCGCGAACCCAACCAACATTCACAACAACTGGGTCGAACGCGTTGAAGCGCTTGGTCACCATGGTTTGGAGTGCGGCAATGGCCTCGTTCATCACACTGATCGGGTCTTTGGCCATCCAAGGGCTTGAGCCGTGCCCGCCGCGACCTTTGAACGTCACCAGCATGTCGCTAGCCGAAGCCATAAGGGCGCCAGACTTGCCACCGAAGGTGTAAGGCGCCTGCCACGACGAAGTCACGTGAATTCCATAAGCAGCAATGGGCTTCGAGCCCGTGATCATGTGCAAGTTCTCCTCGAGCATGATGTCGGCTCCGCCATGCCCTTCTTCGCCTGGCTGGAACCAGATCAACACGTCACCCTTGAGTTCGTCTTTGTGGGTTGCGATCAGGTGAGCGGCACCGATACCAATGGCCATGTGAAGGTCGTGCCCGCAGGCGTGCATGTAGCCGTTGGTGGAGGCGAACTCCAAGCCGGTCGCTTCGGTCACCGCTAGGGCGTCCATGTCGGCTCTCAAGAGGACGGTGGGGCCAGGTTGCGAGCCCTTGATGTGCAGGACGATGCTTGACTGACGCTCACTCAAATGGATCTCACCCAGGCCGTGAATCGAGGCCAGGACGCGCTCGCGGGTCTTTGGTAGTTCGATACCGAACTCGGGTATTTGGTGCAGGTCTCGGCGAATCTCGGTTAGAACTGACTGGTAACCGGCGGCCTCTTCGGCGAAGTCACGAGTGAACATGCAAACTCCTTCGTTTGATACGAGAGTATCAACTGCTCCAAAGGATTTACGCTAGTAGTTATGTTCTTCGAGGAAATGCACCCAACCTGGCAGTTAGCGTTAGCCGACGCTCGCGACCAGCTGCTGTTGCTCGAAATGAAATTAATTTCTGGCCCAGAATACGCGCCGATTCCACAGCGAGTCATGAGGGCGTTTCAAAACAGCATGGACGAAGTCAAAGTACTGATTGTGGGGCAGGATCCATACCCCACGAAAGGCCACGCCATTGGGCTTTCGTTTGCAGTTGAAGCGGGCACCGAGCCGCTACCGAAGTCTTTGCAGAACATCCTCACCGAGTTGAAGGCTGACCTTGGGAAGACAGTAAGCGCCAACGGTGACCTAACTCGTTGGCTGCCCGAGGGGGTAATGCTCCTGAATCGTCACCTAACCGTGCCGGTCGGTAATGCTGGCGGCCACATGGAGCTCGGTTGGGAGAATTTCACCGATCGAGCAGTTTCAGCTCTTGCCGAGCGCCTAGGTGACAAACTTGTTGTGATTCTCTGGGGAAAAGAAGCGCAAACCTTGGATTCTCGTCTGGGTTCTGCTCAGATTATTAGGAGCGCTCACCCGAGCCCGCTCTCAGCTCGACGTGGTTTCTTCGGTTCGAAGCCTTTCTCTAAGGCAAACGATGCACTGCGAAAAGTTGGCCGACTACCGATCGATTGGTCTTGCTAGATGCCTCTAGATTCAGAGTCCCGCTGGCGCCTTGTTCGAAAGAGCCGCAACAAGTTGGAGGAGCCGCAAGGCGAGCTCGTTATTCGCGACGCAACCGAGGCAGACCTGGTTCAAGTCATCGAGATCTACAACTACTACGTTCGCAATTCGGTTGTCACGTTCGACCTAGAGCCCATGCCGATTGATGATTGGCGTGAAAAGTTTTCTTGGATTCAGGGTCTCGGCTTACCATTTGTCGTCGCCATCAGCCCGGGCGGGCAGACGCTAGGTTTCGCCTATGTAGCGCCTTGGCGCCAAAAGGCGGCCTATAAGCGAACCGTTGAAAACAGCATCTATCTTCGCCCGGCAGCAACGGGCAAGCGGGTAGGCACCAAGCTCCTTCAGGCACTGATTGAGAAGTCTAAGAGCGCTGGCGTGAAAGAAATCGTCGCGGTCATTTCTGACAAAGGTGCAGAGTCGTCAATCGCACTTCACGAATCTTTCGGTTTCAAACATCAAGGGCACCTTGGCAAGGTTGGCTTCAAGTTTGGCCGCTGGCTCGGCACGGTCTTGATGCAGAAATCCCTTTAGCCATGAAAAAACTCGCAATCGCTCTTTCACTTGCATTGTCGCTCGGTGGCGTCGCATCGGTTTCGGCTGATGCCGCGCCCGTCAATGCGTTGGCGAATGCTGTTGGCCTCATGGTCAAATATGAGCCGAGTGTTTCAGCTATTGCGCCCGACGGCTCGGTAACAGGCCAAAACTTCGCGGGTGTGCATCTCGGCAACAGCCACGACATCGGCAGTGGATTAACCGCTGTGTCTTTTGATTCCGCGTTGACCGACAGCGAGGCAAATCGAGTTGCCACGAACCTAAGGCGTGACCCGCGAGTGCAGCTCGTGGTTTTGGATCACGACTATTCGATAAGTCAGCAGTCGCTCAAGGAATCGGCCGCAACTCAGCTGGCGGTCACTTTGGGCACAGTTTTTAAGCCAGCCGCGGCGCCACTTTCAGCCAAAGTGGTTGACGCTTGGAAGTCGACTTCGCCATTCACACCACAGATCAAAGTCTCTTGGCTGCCTCCCAAGGCCCTCAACGGCGGGCGACTTGCCGGCTACCGAGTCTGGAAGAGCGTAAACGGTGGCGCTTACTCGATTGCAACAACAATGAGCAGCCCTAGGCTCCTCTCTGCCACTCTGTCGCTGGGTCTGCTAGCAGGAGCAACGACCAGGGTTTACGTCACGGCAATCACCAAACTCGGTACGGCAATAAAGTACGGCCTACCGACAAAGGCGCTCACGATTAAGCCAACCGCAAGGCCAGTCGCGCCGAGAATCACGGGCTACTCAGATTCAACTCTGAATAAGCCAAAGTGGGCTGGTCTTTCACTAACCGATCGGGGAGGTTTACCGGTCACTTATACGGCAACTGCCTCTGCCGCTGGAAAAACCACCATCACCTGTTCGACCACGACGACAACCTGTACGTTGCCTAATTTTTCAACCGATTCGGCCTACACAATCACGGTCAGTGCAAAAAACATTCGCGGATCTTCAACAAGCGCGCCTGTTTTAAGAGCTAGAGACCCGTATTTTTACCAACAGTGGTACCTTTTCGGCGACTACGGCATCAACGCGCCACAGGCGTGGGCGCAGCTGCCGACCACTTACGACAACCCAGTTGTTGTAGCAGTAATCGACACCGGGTTCACCAACCATTCAGACCTCAACCCGCAGGTTGTGCCCGGCTACGACTTTGTCTCGACAGATCAGGTGAGCAACGATGGCGACGGCTGGGACCCAGATGCCAGCGACCCAGGGTCATTCAACAGCAACCCCACATCAACCTCCTCGTGGCACGGCACTCATGTGGCCGGGCTAATCGGTGCGGCCGCAAACGAAATTGGTATCACCGGCGTTGCACCAGGTGTCAAGTTGCAATCCGTGCGCGCACTCGGTGGCAATGGGGGCAAATCTTCTGACTTGGTAGCTGCGGTCACTTGGGCATCGGGCGGGGTGGTCAACGGAGTTCCAACCAACCCAACCCCAGCCAAGGTGATCAACATTTCGATGGGCACTTCATCGCCGTCTTCCTGCGATCCTGGAGTTCAGGCCGCCTATCAGGCTGCTCTTTCTAGGGGAGTAACCATCGTGACATCGGCCGGTAATGGCGACACAAACAACCAACCGATGGAAGCGTTTCAGTCATACCCTGGCAATTGCCTCGGCTCAATAAACGTTGGTGCAACCGGTTCGACTGGCGATGCTACCTACTTTTCCAACTACGGTCTGGGAGTTGACATCTCTGCTCCCGGCGGTGACGACCGAGTCACTACCGGCACTCAGCCCGATGCTCAGGGAATGATGATTTCAACCTTCAACGACGGAACCCGAACTCCGGGCAACGAAAGCTACGCATTCGACGAAGGAACCTCGATGGCCGCACCACTGGTTTCGGGTGCCGCAGCTCTGCTCTACGCAAAGAGTGCCACCATGACACCGCAACTCGCTTGGCAATACCTCAGCGAAGGTGTGCGCAAGTTTCAGCCCGGTAGTGTTTGCGCGCTTTCTGTGGGTGGTCCAGACCAGCGATGCGGTGTGGGAATTCTTGACATCAACGCCTCGCTAAAGCTAGTTAAATAACAAACGGACCCAGTCAAAAACTGAGTCCGAATGTTCGCTTTGGTGCGGAAGGTGGGACTTGAACCCACACGCCTATTAAGCGCTAGAACCTAAATCTAGTGCGTCTGCCAATTTCGCCACTCCCGCGTAGCCTCTCCATTCTAGCAATGAATGCCTGTGTATAAATCCTTTGGGGCTAAAAATTTTCTGAAATGCTCTAGTCCACAATGGAAACCTTGCTCAAGAGAATCGCCGACCGCGCCAGAGGATTAGCCCTAAATCATGGCGACTCGGCTGAGGTTGCCGTAACCAAAATCTTGGACGAACTCTCTGACGCCGAAGAGCTGCCTTTTGAGCGCGAACTGGCACGCAATGCCTTAGCCGTTCTAAGCGGTTTCGGCCCACTAGAACCGTTCATGAACGACCCAGCAGTCGAAGAACTTTGGATGAACGAGCCGAACGTGCTCTTCGTGAACAAAGGTGGTCGTTCTGAGCGTCTCCAAATCGATTTTGACGCTGAAGCACAACGGGTGGTCATCGATCGAATGTTGAGGTCTGTCGGGCGGCGCATAGATAGGTCTTCACCTTTTGTCGACGCACCTTTGCAGGACGGCTCTAGGCTTCACGCAGTAATCCCAGACGTCACCAGAATGCATCTAAGTTTCAACATTCGAAGATTCATATCAAACAAGTCAACCCTTGAAAACGCGGTTGAAACCGGTGTGGCAACTCTCGGTCAAGTTGGGGTTCTCAAGCGGGCCTTATTAGCAAGGCGAACCATTTTTGTTTCGGGGGCTACGGCTGCCGGTAAAACCACTCTGCTCTGCGCTCTACTCGATGCTTTGCCTTCCAACGAAAGAATTGTGAGTGTCGAAGACACCTTCGAAATTTCGCTCAATAAACCAGACTGGGTAGCTATGCAAACCCGCCCGGCCTCAGCCGAGGGAGCAGGTGAAATAGATCTTCGAAAGTTGATTCGCGAAGCCTTGAGAATGCGGCCAGATCGACTCGTTGTTGGCGAGGTCAGAGGCGCAGAAGCGCTCGAACTCTTGGTTGGGCTCAACTCGGGGATCCCTAGTCTCGGCACGGTTCACGCGAATAGCGCAGAGCATGCCATGACAAAGCTGATGACACTGCCACTGCTGAGTGGGGCTTCAATCTCGGCTGAATTTGCCAAGCAGGTTCTGGGTTCAACCGTTGGGCTGATCGCTCACTGTGTTCTAGGTGCAAATGGCACTAGGCGAATCGGCGAGCTCAAGACGGTTCGTTATGTGAACGGCGACTTAAGGTTTGAAGATGCCGCATAGCCCGCAATTAGTCTTGCTGCTCGCCGGTTTTCTCGCCGTAGTGTCAGTGCTCTTTGGTTTTCGAGCCACTCGCGCTCTGAGAGTAAGTCATAAGCAACAGGAGGCCTGGCCCGGTTTTGTTGAGAGTTTTACCTCGGCGCTATCTAGCGGTCTCGGCAGGTTTGAGGCTTTCGAGGTTTCCATCGCGCGAAGTCCGCAGATTTTGCGAAGTGGTTTTTCTGAATTCTCCGAAGAGCTGCAAAGCAAGCGATTGCAACTTTGCCTGCCGAAGTTGAAAGCGAGTTTTCAAAACTCGTTGGTTGATGAATTCGTCGAACTCTTGTTGCTGAATGATCGCTTCGGAGGTGTGGGGTTGGTGCCGATCCTGAAAAACCACGCAAGACTCTGTCGCGCCAAAAATGCAGCCAACTCGATGGCACGAGCCAAAACAAGTGCGACACTGACCATCGCCAAGCTAGGTGTTTCGGCCCCTTGGGTCTTACTTTTGTTGCTCCTTGCAAGACCCGAGACAGCCGAAAGTTTCGATACCGCCGGTGGCGCTGCTCTATTGCTCGGCGGCCTAGCGACCTGTGCCGTCGCGTTTCGGTTGATTCTAATTATTGGCAAGCCCTCGGTTGAGGTGAGGGTCTATGGCGCGAAAGGCTAAAGACGACACCGAACAGGTTGTTGCGATTCTGCCAATATTGGCGCTCGCCCTTCGGGGTGGTTCGACTGTCGTTGCTTCGCTAGACCAGACTCTCGAACGCGCGACTGGTGGCGTCGCCGAAACCTTGGGCGACGTGGTCGCCTCAATCGAACTGGGTTTACCTTTAGCCAAGGCCGTAGCGGCCGCCTTGACGAAAGCGCCCTCGCCAGCTCTCGAAGAGCTGTTGAACAAACTACTGATTTCGAGTTCGTTTGGTTCGGCCTTGGCAGACCAACTAGATTCCCTTGGCGAAACGCTTGCTAGCCAAGTTGCGGTCGCAAGGCTTTCGCGGGCTAACGCTAGCGAAACCAGAATGCTCTTGCCTCTGGTTTTCTTAATCCTCCCGGTGACCGTGATTTTTGCCTTGTACCCAAGTCTTCAAATACTAAATCTGCAACTGGAAGGAATCTAATGAAACAAATGTCTAGCGATAAAGGTGATGTGCCGGGTTGGGTTCTGATAACCCTGATGACGGCGGGTTTGGTGATTGTGTTGTGGTCGGCTGCAGGCCCTGCCTTGAGCAACCTTTTCAACAGCTCACTTAATCGTGTTTCGACGTTCTGATGGTTCGGCCCCGATCGAATTCGTTTTGGTGGTTACACCGTTGTTGTTGAGTTTTGGAGCGGTCATCTCTGTTTCGACTCTCGGTTACCAAAGGTCTTTGCTTACTGCAGCCGCAACAACGATTGCCGAACGTGCAGCCCTTGCCGACGTCGAAGAAGCAGATTTAGATGCTGTTTCGTCAGGAGTCTTTCAAAGCCTGGGTCTCTCGGATGCAACTGCGAGCCTCGCCTCAGATGGTCACGTCAAAGTTGCGCGCGCAAGCTTTTTCTTTTTCGGTTTCGAATTGGAGGCGACCGGTTTTGCTTCGGTTGAGGGTTAGAGGCGAGCAGGGTAACGCGGTTATCGAGTTCATCACATTCGCAGTTGTGTTGTTCACTCCTTTAGCCGCTTTCTCAGCGGAGGTTTCGATTGCAAACTACGAGAAACAGGTGGTTACCAGTGCTTCGGCTCAACTCGCTAGGGCTTACGGTCAGAGTGAATCTCGATTCAACGAGGTCTCGGTTCGCTACCAAGCGGAATATCCAGGGCTCACGATTTCGTCGAGCACCAGCCGCTGTTGCGTCACTGTTGTTGCCAGCTTTCACGCAGCCAAAGCCCAAGCAAAGCAAGTGCTATGAGGCGCGAAACGGGTTCGACACTGCCGTTGGTCATCGGGTTGGCAACGCTAACGATTGCAACTGTTTTTGTGACCGCCGAGTTGCAAAGTTTGCTGGTGCAGAGGGGGAAAGCCCTAAATGAGGCACGTTTCGCTGCACTTTACGTAGCAAAGCAGACCGCTCAAATTCCACCTGTGATCGGCCTAGATTATTCGCCAAGTATTCGCGCCGAATTGCTTGGCGCCACTTCGGTTAAGGTTGCGACAGCTGACGGCAAAACCCTAGAGGCTACGGTTTGCGAAGTTTGGCATTCGCCTCTTGGGCTCCACCACGATGTTGAGGTTTGCGACTCGGCCAGGGCAAGAGCTATTTTTTGATCGGTTTGGGGCTGTATCTGGGTATGTATCGCCAGAGCAACCACGCTCCGCCAAAGCCGGCCCAACCGAAGATGGCCAATGCCGGCCCAAGAGTCACAACAGCTGCCAGCCCAACCAACATTGGCCCGGCTCCAGCAACAGCGGCATCGGTTAGTAGTCGATAAGAAGCTAGAAACTCGTTTCGAGCATCAACCGGCGCTAGGTCCGAACCGAGAACCAAGATCACTCCGCTGCCAACGCCGTTCACTAGGGCCATCAACACTGCAATTGCGAAGAAGGTTGGGGAGTTAAACGAGAAGGCCACCAGAATGTGAGCAATTGAAAGTCCTACGACTGTTGGCACTGCAGCCCATCGGCGTCCAAAGCGGTCCATGATCGCTCCGGAGGCATAGAAAAGCGCGAAGTCGAGTGCATTGGCAATGCCAATGTAGATCGCAGCCTCCTCCGGCGGCAGGCCAATGCTGAGCGCCCAAAGTGGCAGCCCGATCTGTCGTGAAGTCCTTAGGATTCCGATTACCGAAACACCGATGCCTACGGTGGCAAGTTTCTTCCACTCACGTTTGGCTATGTCCAGGGTGCGCCCGGGGGCAACCACAGGTGTGTCTAGGATTGCGTCCTTCTTGGTTAGCAGCAAAACCACAGCTGCCGAGCTGCAAACGATAACCGCAACCCAATAGACGGCGCCTGGGCCCCCAATGTGAACCGCCCAAGCGCCAAGGAGCGGGCCAAAAAACGATCCACCCCTGAACATTCCGCCGAGGATCGATACCGACCGAGCACGATGGCTCAACGGAATATGTTCTGTCATGAACGAGTGCCTTGCCAGAGCAAAAACTGCTGAGGACGCACCCAAAATAAGGATTCCGGCTCCGAGCATGTAGAGATTGCGGGCGAAGACAGAAAGCAGGATTCCGAGGGCAGCAATTCCAGCAGAGAAGATCATGGAGGTGCGTTCACCGATTCGATCAACAAGTTTTCCAGCCGGCAGGTCGGCTACCAGAGTGCCGGCCATCACCAGGCCGGCGATTAGTCCAGCGGTTCCGAGATCGGCGCCCATTGCTTTCGCACTAGCCGGAATCAAAGGAATCATGCTGTTTTCACCAATCGAAAACAGCAGCGAAGGCAAGAATACGGGTACTACCAAAGACTTGATTTGGTAGTTCACGGCTGGCTTCGACACCAGTCAATTATGCGCGCCTAGACTAGAAGCAGATGGCTGACATTGACCTTTCCCAAGAAATACGCGAGCTGCGCATCACCTTTGCGAGCATTCGCGAGGTCGTCGACCCTGCAAAGCTCGGCATCGAAATCGACCGATTAAAAGTTCTTGCGGCCGACCCAAATCTCTGGGACGACGCAGCACAGGCACAAAAGATCACTAGCCAATTGAGTCGCGCGCAGGCCCAAATAACCAAGCTCGAAAATGTTGTCTCAAGACTTGACGATCTAGAGGTTCTGGTTGAGCTTGCCAATGATGCCGGTGATTCTTCGGTTCAGGGTGAAGCCAAAGTTGAACTCAACAGTCTTCAGAGTGAGATTGGTGACCTAGAGGTTCAGACGTTGCTAAACGGTGAATACGATTCGCGCGCAGCAGTGATCACCATTCGTGCGGGAGCGGGTGGCGACGACGCTACCGACTTTGCCGAAATGCTGATGCGCATGTACTTGCGCTATGCCGAGAAGCACAAACTACCCGCGGCCGTTCTCGATATTTCTTACGCCGAAGGCGCTGGCATCAAGTCGGCGACCTTCGAAATCGATTCACCTTTTGCCTTCGGAACACTTTCTGTTGAGGGTGGCACTCATCGTCTTGTGCGCATGAGCCCTTTCAACTCGGCCGGTAAGCGACAAACCTCTTTTGCGGCGGTCGAAGTTGTGCCGCTGATTGAGCAAACAGACGTTATAGAGATACCTGAAAACGACATTCGGGTCGACGTATTTAGATCTTCTGGCCCGGGTGGCCAATCGGTGAACACCACCGACTCGGCAGTTCGAATCACTCACCTTCCGTCCGGAATTGTCGTGTCTTGCCAAAACGAGAAAAGTCAGATCCAAAACAAGGCGGCCGCGCTAAGAGTTTTGGCCTCGCGACTGCTTGAAGTCAAGCGACGAGAAGAAGAGGCAAAGAAGAAGCAACTTGCCGGCGACGTGAAGGCTTCGTGGGGTGAGCAGATGCGTTCATACGTCTTAGCCCCTTACCAAATGGTGAAAGACCTTCGAACCGAATACGAAGTCAATAACCCGAGTGCTGTTTTTGACGGCGACATCGATGGTTTTATTACCGCTGCCATTAGGTGGCGTAAACGGGTTCAGAGCTAACCCTGTTTTAGGCTCTAAACAAGATGATTTCGATTAGCCACGTCACCAAGCAATACAAGGGCGCACCTCGCCCTGCGCTCGACGACGTCTCGATTGAGATTGCGAAAGGTGATTTCGTCTTCTTGGTTGGCACCTCGGGCTCCGGCAAGTCGAGCCTCTTGCGGCTCATGCTCCGCGAGGACATCCCCAGCACGGGTTCAGTGAGCGTTCTAGGTGAAAATTTGGTAGGTATTCCTTTGCGCAGAATCCCACAGTTTCGCCGCAACATCGGAATGGTTTTTCAAGATTTTCGCCTGCTGCCTAACAAGACGATCTTCGACAACATCGCATTCAGCCTCGAAGTGACCGGCGCAAGCAGAGCCAAGATTGCCGACAAGGTCCCTGCCGCTCTGAGGCTCGTTGGGCTGGCTGAGAAGTCAGATCGCATGCCAAATGAGCTTTCTGGCGGCGAGCAGCAGCGCGTGGCCTTAGCCCGAGCTTTCGTTGACACACCCGCTCTTCTGCTCGCCGACGAACCAACCGGAAACCTCGACCCGGGCACCAGCGCAGAAATCATGAATCTGCTCGAAAAGATTAATGCGGCCGGAACCACAATCGTGATGGCCACCCACGACCGAGGTTTGGTCGACAGAGCTCAGAAGAGGGTTGTTGTGCTCGATCAAGGGAAGATTGTTCGCGACGAACGTGGCGCTGGTTACGGAGGAGCGCAATGAGGTTTGGCACCGTAATTCGCGAAGCCGTTTCAGGCCTTCGCCGCAACGTGGCAATGGTTGTTTCGATCATTCTGGTGACGTTTCTTTCGCTGACCTTTGTTGGCACCGCAAGCCTCTTGCAAATGCAGGTTGGCGAGATGAAGAACTACTGGTACGACCGCGCCCAGGTTGCCGTCTACCTCTGCTCAGGCATCTCACCGGCTGACGCCTGCCCTCAGGGTGAGGCATCTGCAGATATCAAGGCGGCTGTCGAGGCGAAGCTAAACGAAGGCACTCTCAAGCCCTACATCGACAAGTACTTCTTCGAAAACCATGACCAGGCCTACCAGCACTTTCAAGAGCAGTTCAAAGGTAATTCGGTTGCCAAGTACGTAACCAAAGATCAACTGAATGAAACCTTTTGGGTGAAACTTAAAGACCCTGAGAAGAGCCAGATCATCACCGAGACCTTCACCGGTTTCGCCGGTGTTGAAGAGGTGCGCGATCAGCGCAGCTACCTTGATCAGATCTTCAACATTCTCAATGCCGCCAGCCTCGCTGCCATTGGTGTCGCAGTTCTCATGCTCTTTTCGTCGGCTCTTCTGATCTCAACAACGATTCGTCTGAGTGCGTTCTCTCGCAGGCGTGAAATCGGAATCATGCGTCTGGTTGGTGCTAGCAACTTCTACATTCAGCTGCCGTTCGTGCTCGAAGGTATCGTCGCGGCCACTGTTGGTAGTTTGCTTGCCGGTGGTGCTGTAATCGCCATCGTTCACTTCTTCGTTCAGGGCGTCCTAGCCCCAAAGTTGCCATTCACAAACTTGGTTGGCCTCACCGAGGGCTTCACGGTCTTCCCGATTCTGGTTGGGGTCGGCGTTCTGTTGGCCGCCGTGGCCTCGGGAACAGCAATTCGCCGCTACCTCCGCATCTAACCTGGTTGTTAGACTGATTGGCTGACCGCACAGGTTTGCCAGATGGAGTAAATAATGCCTAGAGAGCGTGGCCAAAAGGTTGTTGCAAGCAACCGTAAGGCTCGCCACGATTACCACATAGACGACGTCTATGAGGCTGGGCTTGTGCTAACCGGAACCGAAGTCAAAGCCCTCCGCGCAGGTCACGCGTCGCTGATTGACGGCTATGCCACTATCGAAGGCGCCGAAGCCTGGCTCGAAAATGTTCACATTCCCGAGTACACCGAGGGCACCTGGAACAACCACAACACGCGCCGCCGCCGCAAACTCTTGCTCAACCGCCACGAGATCGACAAGCTGACCGGAAAGATCAAAGAATCCGGCTACACACTTGTTCCTCTTAGTCTCTATTTCAAAGACGGACGCGCCAAGGTCGAGATCGCACTGGCTCGAGGTAAGAAAGAATACGACAAGCGTCAATCACTCAAAGAGGCCCAAGACAAGCGTGAGGCGGCTAGAGCCGTATCGACCAAGGGCAAAGAATGGTAGTCATTCGCCCGCTAAGCGAAGCAAATCAAGAAGGCTTCCTGTCTTTCATGGCCGCTAAGGCATTCGAAACCAATCCGAATTGGGCGGGCTGTTACTGCCAGTTCTACCTCGACAACGCCCAAGACATTGAAGGTGTCGAATTAACCGCGGAGCGCAATCGTGAGAAGGCTTGTGAGCGTATTGCAACTGGAACAATGCGTGGCTATCTCGCATTCGCTGGCAACGAAGTTGTTGGTTGGGTTGCAGCAAACAAGGCCAATAATTTCACCCAACTCCCTCCGACTTCAGACGAAACAGCCAGAATCCTCTGTTTCGTAATCGAACCGGAACACCAGGGTAAAGGTGTGGCAACCGCCCTTCTAAACTTTGCGATCGACGACCTTTCAGCTCAGGGGTTCAAATCTATCGAGGCCGCCCCTCAGATGGATGATGGCTTCAGTTCGAGTGGTTATCGAGGCAAGCTAAGCATGTTCGTCAAGGCGGGCTTCGAGCAAGGCCCAAGCATCGATGACAAGCACGTCTTGGTTCACAGGCAACTCACCGAATAACTGTCGGCGCCGCGGGGTATCCTGTTATTGAACCAGCAATGGTTTATTGGTAACTAAATAATGGGGATGATCGGTTTCGACAGTGCTTTTGCGACTGGATGAAGCGGGTCGTGAATGTAGCGTCAACACGTAAATGTCCGCTGCAAACTATAGGTGCTAAAGCTAATCGCACCGACTTCGCCCTAGCTGCCTAAGCGCAACTAGCCTGAAGTCCGTCATGCCGTATTTGATTTCGTTACGGTTCTTGGCGTCATTTAGAAAT
>CANGNZ010000007.1 GCA_947455435.1 Microbacteriaceae bacterium | reverse complement strand
GTAGAAATGCCAGTACCTAAGAGACGCCTCTCCCGCAGCCGCACTCACTCGCGCCGCTCGCAGTGGAAGGCCGCCGAGGTTACCCTAGTCAAGACCGTCGTGAACGGTAAGACCGTCTACAGCATGCCGCACCGCGCCAAGGTAGTTGAGGACTCGAACGGCAACGCTCAGTTCCTTGAGTACAAGGGCCGCAAGGTCGCAGACGCCTAAGTCTTCGGTCAATCCTTGAACCTGGATGACCTAGACCGCCGACTCGGTGTAATCATCGATCGCGGGCTACTTACCCAGGCTCTGACCCACAGCTCCTTCTCTTACGAGAACGACAACCAGCCCAATGGCGAACGTCTAGAGTTTCTAGGCGATTCGGTGTTGGGCTTTGTTGTTACCGCTCACCTTTTTGAGCAAAACCCAGAGCGCAACGAGGCAGAGCTAACACGCATGCGCCTCGGCGTTGTCTCGACCGAAGCGCTAGACGGTATCGCTCGCGATCTTGGGCTCGAAGAATTCTTGCGTCTCGGCCGCGGCCAGCAGATTCCAGCTGGTAAATCTAAGGTGCTTGCCGATGCCGTTGAGGCAATAATCGGTGCAGCCTACATCGACCAAGGCATCGCCGCGGCAACAGATTTGATTGAACGCTTGGTATTGCCGCTACTAGACACCGAGACGGATTTAGCTCTCAATGACGCAAAATCCCTTTTGCACGCCAAGGCGGCGTCCAAGCGCTTGCCGGAGCCTGTCTATGAGACAACCTTCGATGGCCCGACTAACGACAGAACTTTCTTTTCAACCGTGACAGTTGGGGCCACGAGTGCTACTGGCACGGCAAGGTCACGCAAAGAGGCAGAGAAGCTAGCTGCCGCATCACTCCTAGCGCAACTGGGCTAATGCCTGAGTTGCCAGAAGTCGAGACGGTTCGCGCCGGTCTCGCCGCCTCAGTGACGGGCGCTAAGGTGACGAAGGTAATCGTCCACGATGCTCGCTCGCTAAAGCGCCACCAAGGCTCGCCCGCGAACTTTGTTGAAACTCTCACCGGCCAAACCTTTGACTCTGTTGTTCGCCGCGGCAAGTTTTTGTGGCTTCCGCTAGCTGGCAGCGACCTTTGCCTGATTGGGCACCTCGGCATGAGCGGGCAAATGCTCCTGCGCACACCTGGCTTCGAGCAAGACAAACTCAATCGAGTCACCATCGAGCTCGACACCAAAGATGGGCCACTCGAATTCAGATTCGTCGATCAACGGATCTTCGGCTCGCTGGCGTTAGACCCGATGGTTGCTACCAACGACGGGGGAGCGGGTGGTTTTGGTTCCGGCACCACTCTGATCCCGACTCAGGCTGCGCATATCGCACGTGACCCGCTCGACCCGCAATTTAATGAAGCACGCGTCCTAGCAATTTTCAAAAAGAAAAACTCGGGAATCAAGCGCGTGCTGCTCGATCAGGGTGTGCTTAGCGGAATCGGCAACATCTATGCCGACGAGGCTCTGTGGCGTGCGAAATTGCACTACGACAAGCCAGCTGCCGAGTTAACTACCGCAAAAGCTAAAGAACTGCTGCAGCATGTGCGCGAGATTCTAGCCAAGGCTGTTGAAGCTGGTGGCACTTCATTCGACGAGCAATACAAGAACGTCAACGGCGAGTCTGGCTACTTCGAGGTTTCGCTCAATGCATACGGAATGACGGGTAGGCCCTGCAACCGTTGTGGCACTTTAATCAAGCGCGAAAACTGGATGAACCGAGGCTCGCACTTCTGCCCCAAGTGTCAAAAGCGCACCGCTAAATAAGGTATTTTTGCTATGACCCAAAACCATTTTCAGGACGTGACGATTTGTATCTAAAAAGCCTTACCCTCAAGGGCTTCAAGTCGTTCGCTCAGCCCACCACATTTCATTTTGAACCAGGTGTAACCGCGGTCGTTGGCCCAAACGGTTCGGGCAAGTCAAACGTGGTCGATGCCCTCGCCTGGGTCATGGGCGAGCAGGGCGCAAAAACTCTTCGCGGCGGCAAGATGGAAGACGTAATCTTCGCCGGAACCTCAACCAAGGGCCCGCTAGGTCGAGCAGAAGTCCTACTGACCATCGACAACACCGACGGCGCACTACCGATCGATTACAGCGAAGTAACCATCAGTCGCACACTGTTTCGCAATGGCGGCAGTGAATACGCAATTAATGGTGAACCTTGCCGTTTGCTCGATGTTCAAGAACTTCTAAGCGACTCTGGCCTCGGCCGAGAGATGCACGTAATTGTTGGGCAAGGTCAGCTTGACAATGTTTTGAAGGCAACACCTGAAGAACGCCGTGGCTTCATCGAAGAAGCAGCCGGAATCCTCAAGCACCGCCGCCGCAAAGAGAAGACTCAGCGCAAGCTCGAGGCGATGCAGGCAAACCTAACCCGCCTCAACGACCTTGCCGGTGAGGTTCGCCGCCAGCTCAAGCCACTCGGCCAGCAGGCCGAGGTGGCACGCGAGGCGCAAGGTATCGCCTCGACCGTCCGCGATGCCAAGGCTCGCATTCTTGCAGACGACATCGCCGGTCTTCACAGCGCACTAGAAGAAACCGCAAAGAGCGAAGCAGATCGCCGTGCAGAGCGCAACATCTTGCAAGAACTGCTGAGCGAAAACACAGCGAGACTTGCCACGCTCGAAGCCGCGCAGGTTTCTGGCGAACTTGACGCCGCGAAGTCGCTTTCGTTCGAGTTTGACTCGGTTTCTGAACGTCTGCGTTCGCTGCTCTCGATGGCCAACCAACGCGTTGCACTTCTGGCGTCTAAGGCCGAGGCGAACGGGGCCTCGATTGACCCAGCGCAGATTGACTCGGACGCAGATGCCGCCGAGGCTAGCGCAATCGAACTTGCCGCTGCAGTGGAAGCTCTAAAGAAAGCACTTCAAGAAGCTGAGGCTGGCAGAAACGCCGCCCGCGACGTCTTAGAAACATTCGACAATCAGCTTGCTGAGCAAAGCGCGCTAATTTCGCAGTTTGACCTCGAAAAGTCCCGTCTGGCAAACGACGCCGCTGTTGCGGAGTCGAAGCTCGGCAGCCTCCGTGAAGAGGTTGTGCGCCACCAGCAGGCACTAACCGAGGCAACCGAACGTCTTGAACTTCGCAAGGCGGAATATGCCGAGCTTGAAGCGAACCTCCAGGCAGATGGCGGTAAGAGCGACTCAACCCTTGAAACCCGCTATGAGGCTGCGCAGAAAGCCGTGAGCGTTGCCAGTGCCGAGATTGAGCGTCTCCGCGACGAGATCCACGAAGCCGAACGTGAGCGCGACTCGCTATCAGCCAAGCGTTCGGCCCTAAACCTAACCCTTGAGCAAAAAGATGGTGCCAGTGCTCTAACCGCTGCCGGGCTTCGAGGCATTCGCGGTCTTGTCGCCAGCCACATGAAAATCGCCGAAGGTTATGAAGCTGCAATCGCAGCTGCTCTAGGGCCGCTTGCAGATGCACTCGTCGCAGAAACCCGCGACCAAGGTCTTTCGGCCATTGAACACCTAAAGTCATCAGACGGTGGACGCGTTGAGTTGATCATCGCCGACGTAGACGCCAAGGCAAAAACCGAGAACCTCAAAATTGAAGGTGCAAAGGCCGCTACCGAAGTGGTCGAGGCCCCGGCTGGCATTCTTGCGCTCCTTAAAGACGTCGTGATTGTCGAAGACATTGCCACAGCAAAGCGCGTTTTCGATAAGGGAATCACGGTGATCACCCGTGACGGTGACGTAATCACCGAGAGCGTAATTCGTGGCGGTAGCCAATCGAAGCCTTCTAAGGTTCAGCTTGTTGCTGAGCGTGATTCGGCCGAGAAGCGACTAGCCAAGGTAAACAGCGCGATCGAGTCTTCACGAGCCGCACTAGCCCAGGCTCGTGCTACCGAAGAAGCCGCCAAGGTTTCGGCAAAGGAGGCGCTCGCGGCACTTAACGAGCATGACGCCGCGCTTGCCTCAAACGCCGAGAAACTGGGCCGACTTCGAGTTTCGGTTGAGGCTTCTTCTGGTGAGGTAGACCGCCTTGCCATGGTTGCCGAAAACGCCACCGCAGGAATCGCCGAGGCCGAAGCGAGCCTTCAGCGAGCGATTGCCTCACATGACGAATTTGCCGCTCAAGAGCGACCAGCGGTCGACTCATCCAACCGTCAAACCCTTCAAGACAACCTCGAGCAGGAGCGCCAGCGCGAACTAGAGGTTCGAGTCGACCTAGGTGCCGCAGTAGAGCGCCTTCGCGTCGAAAAAGAACGCGCAACCACGCTGCGTTCGCAGGTTGCCGAAGCCAAGGCATCCATCGAACGCGCCAAGGCTGCTGCAGAAGCTCAGGCTAAACAACTTGCCTCAGCCGAGCGAGTGCTAGCGGTTCTACCCCAGGTGATGGAGGCTGTTGCCGATTCGAGCGCCATGGCAAAGGTTCGCCTGCACGAACTCGAATCTGAGCGTTCGGGGCAACTTGGTGAATTGGTCAGACTTCGTGGCGAGACCGCAGAGATTCAGATGAAGTTAGCAAGCCTCACTCAAAGCGTTCACGACATTGAGATGGCAAACCACGAAAAGCGCCTCACCCTAGCCAACTTGGTTGCCAGGGCAAACGATGAACTCGGGCTCGATCAGCAAGTTCTTCTTGCCGAGTATGGCCCTGACCAGCTAATCGACGGCGAGAAGGCTTACGACCGCGACGAGCAGGTTCGCCGACTGAAAGATGCCGAGCGACTACTCGAGCGTCTCGGCCGAGTGAACCCGCTTGCCCTCGAAGAATTCGCTGCTCTTGAACAGCGCCACAAGTTCTTGACCGAGCAGCTCGCCGACCTTACCCAGACCCGCAAAGACCTGATGCAAATCATTGAAGACCTCGATGAGAAGATGAAAAACATTTTTGCTGAGGCCTTCGCAGACACCCGAAAAGCCTTTGAAAAGGTCTTCCCAGTTCTTTTCCCTGGCGGAGCCGGTTCGATCGTTCTCACCGACCCAGAAAACATGCTCACGACTGGTATTGAGGTGAACGTTCGCCCAGCTGGTAAGCGCATCGAGCGCCTAAGTTTGCTATCTGGTGGTGAGCGTTCACTCGCCGCAGTCGCCTTGCTCATCGCCATCTTCAAGGCGCGCCCTTCGCCCTTCTACGTCATGGACGAAGTTGAGGCGGCTCTTGACGACGCGAACCTCGGGCGCCTTCTTCAGATCTTCCAAGACCTGCGCACCGACTCGCAGCTAATCATCATCACGCACCAGAAGCGCACCATGGAAATCGCCGACGCACTCTACGGCGTTTCGATGCGCCAGGATGGCGTCTCGGCGGTTGTTGGCCAGCGACTCGAAGAGAAGGCCTAGTCATGGCCTTTTTGTTCTGGAAGAAGAAAAAAGGCGAAGAGCCAACTCCAGAGCCAATTGTCGAAGAAGTTATCGAGAGCGTAATCGAAGAGGTTGCGCCTCAGCCTGAAGCGAAGCCAGAGCCAAAGCCGGTGGCGAAGGCAAAGCCTGAGAAGGTTCAGGAGGTTGTGCTCCCAAAGCGCAAGTTCGCCAAGGGAATCAAGAGCCTATTCAGTCGCATCAAGTTTGATGTAGAAAACCTCGACGAACTCGAAGACGTTCTGATCCAGGCTGACTTCGGTGTGGACGCAGCTGAAAAGATTGTAGCCGATGTCAAGGCGGCGGCTAAGAAGTCGGGCGCCGCTACCGAGGCAGAGTTGAAAGCTATTCTTGCCGACATAATTGCTGAATCGCTAAAGCGCGAAGATGCCGAACTGAACCTTTCCAGCGGTCAGTTGCCGTATGTAGTCCTCGTCGTCGGAGTGAACGGTGTTGGTAAGACCACGACCATTGGCAAGCTTTCGAAATACCTCGCCGAAGCCGGCTCAAAGGTAGTTATTGCAGCCGCAGACACATTTCGTGCCGCCGCCGTCGACCAAATCGCAACCTGGGCCGAGCGTGCCGGTGCGACACTTATTCGCCCAAAGGTCGAGGGTCAAGACCCTGCATCGGTGGCTTTTGAAGGCGTAGAGGCTGCGATTACCCAGGCAGCAGACGTGCTAATCATCGACACCGCGGGTCGCCTGCAAAACAAGGTTGACCTCATGAACGAGCTCGAAAAGATCCGTCGCGTGGTCGAAAAATCGGGAGTCATTGCCGAGGTTTTGCTAGTGATCGATGCAACCACCGGGCAAAACGGCCTGGTGCAGGCTAAGGCGTTTGCCGAAGTCGCAAAGGTTACCGGCATTGCGCTCACCAAACTTGACGGCACAGCCAAGGGCGGAATCGTTTACTCAATCCAGAAAGACCTCGGCATCCCTGTCAAACTTGTAGGTGTCGGTGAAGGCATTGATGACTTTGCTTTCTTCGATTCTCGCGAGTTCGCTAACGGGCTCGTCAAATAAGGAGTTTTAGTTGTTCGGCAATCTGTCTGATCGCTTAGTCGATACGTTCAAAAACCTTCGCAGCAAGGGCAAACTGACCCCTGCCGACATTGACGCAACCCTTCGCGAAATTCGCCGTGCCCTGCTCGAGGCGGACGTCGCACTTGAGGTAGTCAAAAACTTCATCACTGCTGTTCGTGATCGCGCACTCGGCGACGAGGTTTCGAAGGCACTGAACCCGGCTCAGCAGGTCGTTCAGATTGTCAACGAAGAGCTGGTTCAGATTCTCGGCGGGGAGCAGCGCAAACTTGCATTTGCCAAAAACCCGCCAACCGTGATCATGCTCGCCGGTTTGCAGGGTTCGGGTAAGACCACTCTTGCCGGAAAGCTTGCAAAGTGGCTCAAGGATCAAGGTCAGACCCCGATCCTGGTTGCCGCTGACCTTCAGCGCCCAAACGCCGTGAACCAGCTTCAGGTCGTTGGTGAGCGCGTCGGCGTCCCAGTGTTTGCACCTGAACCGGGCAACGGTAAGGGCAACCCGGTAAAGGTTGCCAAGGAGTCGATAAAGCACGCCAAGCAGAAGATGTTTAGCGTTGTTATCGTCGACACCGCCGGCCGACTAGGCATCGACGAAGACCTGATGAACGAGGCGCGCGATATTCGCAATGCCATCGACCCAGACGAAGTTTTGTTTGTAATCGACTCGATGATCGGTCAAGACGCGGTAAACGTCGCCAAGGCCTTCGAGGATGGCGTTGGAATCACCGGTGTCGTACTCACCAAGCTCGATGGTGACGCACGTGGAGGTGCAGCTCTCTCGGTTGCTTCGGTCACCGGCAAGCCGATCATCTTCGCCTCGAACGGTGAGGGAATGGACGCATTCGAGCCGTTCTACCCAGACCGCATGGCCAGCCGAATCCTCGACATGGGTGACATCCTCACGCTGATCGAGCAGGCTCAAAAGCAGTTCGATGAAGTCGAAGCTCAGAAGATGGCCGAGAAAATCGCCAAAAACGAGTTCACCCTCGAAGACTTCATGGAGCAGATGCAACAGCTTCGCAAGATGGGCAACATCAAAAACATGATTGCGATGATGCCTGGTGCCGGAAAAATGCGCGAGCAACTAGACAACTTCGATGAGCGCGAAATCGACCGAACCGAGGCGATCATTCGCTCTATGACACCGGCTGAGCGCCGACAGCCCAAGATTCTCAACGGTTCGCGCCGACTGCGCATTGCCAAAGGTTCGGGGATGACTGTCACCGATGTCAACTCGCTGGTTAACCGGTTCGAGCAGGCTTCGAAGATGATGAAGACCATGCAAAAGGGCGGTGTGCCGCAGGGTATGCCTGGTATGCCAGCCGGCATGGGCCGCATCGCGCCGCCGAAGAAGAAAGACAAAGGCAAGAAGGGCTCGAAGTCGGGGAACCCCGCAAAACGAGCCGCCGAGGCTCAGGGCAAGCCCTTTTCGGGTCAAAAGCCCGAATCTGGCTCCTCATTCGGTCTATAAGGTTGCCTAAAGGGCACAAAGTCTGGCAGAATAGAGCGGTTGCCATGTTTCTGACCCTCTAACCAGAAACAACCGGCAACCCATTAGAGCTTCTCTACCGAGTGTGCACCCCACGCTCACGGTGGAACTCGCCCAATACAACAACTAACAGGAGCATTGTGGCTGTAAAAATCCGCCTAAAGCGCATGGGCAAGACCCGCGCGCCTCACTACCGTATCGTCGTCGCCGACTCGCGCACCAAGCGCGACGGCCGTGCAATCGAAGAGATTGGCCGGTACGTACCAACCGAAAACCCATCACTGATCGAGGTCAACTCTGAGCGTGCTCAGTACTGGCTAAGCGTTGGCGCACAGCCATCTGAGCAGGTTGCGGTTCTACTAAAGCTAACCGGCGACTACCAGGCATCTAAGGGCGAAAAGGCAGTCAACACTGTCAAGGTCAAGGACGCCAAGGCTGAGTACGTCGTAGACACCAAGAAGAAGGCCGTTCTGCTTCCAAAGGAAGAGAAGAAGGCCAAGGTCGAAGAGGCTCCAGTTGCTGAAGAAGCAGCCGTTGTCGAAGAGACCGTTGCAGTCGAAGAGACCGCAGCCGAGGTAGCAGAAGTTACCGAAGCAGCAGTTGAGGCAGAGGCCACCGAGTCACCTGCCGTTGTTGAAGAAGAAGCAGTTGCAGAGGTAGTCGAAGAGACTCCTGCAGCTGAAGAAGCTCCAGCAGAAGAGGCTTAGTAAAGTGCTAGCCGCTGCGCTCGAACACCTAGTCAAGGGAATCGTCGACCACCCGGAAGACGCAACCGTCACTGCACGCTCAACCTCGCGAGGCGACTTGCTTGAGGTAAACGTGCACCCTGACGACCTTGGTCGTGTGATCGGGCGCAACGGCCGCACTGCTAAGGCGCTTCGCACCATCATCAACTCTCTTGCCGATGGCAAGAAGGTGCGCGTAGACGTGGTGGATACCGATTTCTAAGACCCAGCTCCGGGTCGGCCGACTGCTCAAGGCGCACGGCCTAAAGGGAGCCATAAAGTTAGAGCTTTACACCGATAGCCCAAACAAACGTTTTGTTCCTGGCGCGGTGCTTGACCTTCAGGTCCCAGAAACTTCGCCATGGTTTGGCAAAACCGTAACCGTAACCGAACTTCGCTGGTACAACGCGTCCCCAGTTTTGTTTCTAGATGGCATTGACGACCGCACCAAGGCCGAAGAGCTGATTCGTGCGATTCTGCTCGTCAACGCCGACCTAGAGGCGCTGCCGACCGAAGAAGACGCCTGGTACGACCATCAGCTCGTTGGGCTAAAGGTCATGCGCGACGGCGTCGAAATCGCAGAGGTCATTCGAGTCGAACATCTACCTGCACAAGATCACCTCGTGGTGAAGTTCGAAGATCGCGAAGTTTTCGTGCCGTTTGTGAAGGCGATCGTTCCAGAGGTCGACATCACCGCCGGAACAGTGACAGTAACCCCACCGAATGGTCTATTCGAAGAGCTGGTTGAGGGCGAATAATGCGCATCGATGCCGTCACGATTTTTCCTGACTACTTTGCGCCGCTAGAGATATCACTTCTCGGCAAGGCTCGCGAGAAAAACATCCTCGACGTTCGAGTCCATGACCTTCGCGACTGGACATTCGACAAGCACAAAACCGTAGACGACTCGCCCTATGGCGGTGGCGCCGGCATGCTCATGAAGCCAGAGCCGTGGGGTTTGGCTTTCGACGACATCCTCGGCGAAGACGGCGAAACAATCGTCATATTCACCAGCCCAGCTGGCGAGCAGTTCAAGCAAGCCACCGCTCAAGAGCTTTCTAGCGCGAAACACATCGTCTTCGCCTGTGGTCGCTACGAGGGAATCGACCAGCGCGTCGTTGAGTATGCCTCCACGAAGGCCAAGGTTCGTTTGATCTCGCTTGGTGACTATGTTCTAAATGGCGGCGAGGTCGCGGCTCTTGCCATGATCGAGGCCATTGCTCGCCTGATTCCTGGCGTTATTGGCAATGCCGAGAGTCTTGTCGAGGAGTCGCACTCAGACGGACTCCTCGAATACCCAAGCTATACCAAGCCAAGTACGTGGCGAGGCTTCGACGTTCCAGAAATTTTGCTCAGCGGAAACCACGCCGCAATCGCCTCTTGGCGCCACGAGCAGCAGGTAGAACGCACAAAAGCTGTGCGACCAGACTTGCTCGCCGGCGACTAAGCGTGGCAGAATAGACAGGTTGCTAACCACCTAGTGTCTCTGCCGCAGGGGAGCGTAGTTAGCGAGAAAATCAGAAACACCAAACTAACCCGTTGCTGACCTGCGCGCAGACACAGAGAGCGAAAATAAAATGCACATTCTTGACGCAGTAGATGCCAAGAACCTAAAGACCAACGTCCCAGCCTTCCGCGTTGGTGACACCGTAAAGGTCAACGTAAACATCATCGAAGGTAACCGCAGCCGTGTTCAGGCTTTCCAGGGTTACTGCATCCGTCGCTCAGGTCACGGCATCCGTGAAACTTTCACCGTTCGCAAGGACTCGGGAGGCTTCGGCGTTGAGCGTACCTTCCCAATCCACTCGCCAATCATTGAATCGATCGACGTAATCACCAAGGGTGACGTCCGTCGTGCCAAGCTTTACTACCTACGCGACCTGCGCGGTAAGAAGGCCAAGATTCGCGAGAAGCGCGACAACGCTAAATAGTCGATGACTGAATCAGGACGCAAAAAGCGCCCGCCTAAGCAACTTAAAGAGACCAACAATAGGGTTGTTCTTTTTTGGCGCAAGCTGAAGAAGAACGCCTTTGTTGCGTTTATTCTCGACATCTTTGTGATTGTCGGTTCGGCGCTTTTGTTGTCGCTGATCATCAAAACATTCCTGATTCGTTCATTCTTCATACCCTCAGGCTCGATGCTTGAGACTCTGCAAATCAACGACCGAATAGTAGTCAACGAACTCGTTCCTTCACTGATTCCGGTTCAGCGAGGCGACATCATTGTGTTCAAGGACCCGGGTGGTTGGCTTACTCCGGTTGAGATGACCAAAAAGACAAACTTCTGGACAGACACCACCGACGAAGTCCTCGGTGTTTTTGGCATTACAGCCCCTGACAGCGCGCAACATTTGATCAAGCGCGTCATCGGTCTACCCGGTGACCACGTTTCGTGTGACGGCGGCAAAATCGTCATCAATGGCGTGCCAATCACCGAGCCTTATCTCCCAAAGGGAACCCCGCCATCAAACAAGAAGTTTGATGTGACTGTGCCAGCTGGCTCTTACTGGGTTATGGGTGATAACCGCTCAGACAGTGAAGACTCCCGGTACCACGGCGACCTACCGAGCAAGGGCTTCGTTGCCCAAAAGTTTGTTGTGGGGCAAGCATTCGTGATCACCTGGCCCCAGAAGCACTGGACCTGGCTTGGTAACTACCCAGATGTCTTCAAAGACGTACCCAACAAGTGAGCTTGAGAGCCAAATCTTTGGCTCCGGAATTAGGCAACTCCTAGCCATAGACGAGGTTGGTCGCGGCGCGATCGCTGGGCCAGTGGCTGTTGGCGTAACCCTAACCACAGCCGAAACCTTCAAGAGCGCTTGGCCGGCAAAACTTCGCGATTCAAAATTGATGAGCGAAAAGCAGCGTGAAGCAAACTTCGAAGCCGTGGCCGACTGGGTAGACCAGTGGGCAGTAGGCATGTCTTCTGCAGAAGAGATCGACAAAATTGGCATCACCAAGGCACTCGCTTTGGCGGCAGAACGTGCCATTGAGCAACTCACATTCGATCCCCTAAAAACGAGGATCCTCCTTGACGGAAGCCACAACTGGTTGGGCAATCGTTCCTATGGGGTTGCCGTAGCCGTTCGCCCCAAAGCAGACCGTGACTGTGCTTCTGTCGCCGCTGCCTCGGTTCTGGCCAAGGTGACTCGAGATCACCTAATGGTCGAACTCGCTAAAGACTTTCCTGGCTACGGATTCGAGGGGCACAAAGGGTATGCCTCCGAGGCTCACATCGAAGCTGTTCGCAGGTTGCGTCCATCGCTTCAACACAGGGTCACCTGGCTCGATCGCATTCTCGCAATAGAATCGAACTGATGGACGAGAACGAATTCGAAGAGTTTGAACGCAATGCCGAAGTGGCATTGTTTCGCGAATACCGCGACGTGGTCGCGACATTCAAATACGTGGTCGAGACAGAACGCCGCATCTACCTAGCCAACGAAGTCGACTTCAAACGCGTGGACGCAGGCAACGACTTCTACTTCGAAGTCAACATGAGCGACGTGTGGGTTTGGGACGTAAACCGCGCAGATCGATTCATCAAGAGCGTCAAGGTGCTCACCTTCAAGGATCTAAACATCGAAGAACTCTCTGGCAAGGCTTTCGAACTTCCAAAAGAGCTCGCAGTAGGCGAGTAGTTCTCCACAATTTTTTGATCGGCTCGATTATCGTTCCGATTCTCCGTCAGGCTTTACGGCATGACGAAACCCACTCGCCGACATGTGCTCGGCATCTATGGCGAGCGACTTGCCGCCGACTACCTAACCTCAATTGGCTACGAGGTGCTCGAACGTAATTGGCGATGCGGCATCGGAGAAATAGATCTAATTGCACGCGACAAAGATCGCTGGGTATTTGTTGAGGTGAAGACTCGGAATGGCGCCGGCTACGGAACACCTTTTGAGGCGATAACCGATGCAAAGATGAACAGGCTTCGCCGGCTGGTGGGTGAGTGGTGCCGAATTTGTCAGGTTGCCGGTGTCCAGGTCAGAATCGATGCAATCGCAGTGCTGATCGATAACGGTCAAGTGAAGTTAGAGCATCTCAAGCAGGTGTTCTAGTGGCACTAGCCAAGACCAAGGCGGTTGCCCTATTTGGTTTAAACGGCACACTGATCGACGTTGAAGCCGACATCTCAAGCAATCTCCCAAACTTCATTTTGGTCGGTTTGCCAGATGCGTCGCTCAGCGAAGCCACGTCAAGAGTTCGAGCGGCCTGCACAAATAGTGGTTTATCGCTACCAGGTCGGCGCATAACCGTGAACCTTTCACCTGCCTCGGTACCAAAACGAGGCTCCTCGTTTGACCTAGCGATAGCAGTTTCTGTACTTGCTGCTTCAGGTGCTCTGAATCAAGAGGCGGCGGGGGAATGGTTGCATGTAGGCGAACTTGCTCTTGACGGCTCGATTAGGGGCGTTAACGGAGTCTTGCCATCGCTTTTGGCGGCTAAAGAACTTGGTTGGTCGCGGTTCATCGTCCCAAACGAAAACCTTGCCGAGGCCGAGGTGATTGAAGAAATAGAGGTTTTTGGTTTTGACCATTTAACTCAGGTTGCCAGTTTTCATGGTTCGGATGTTCAACCCTTGGCAGCCGGGAACGAAGCGAAAATAAATAGAGAACAACAAAGCAATCAGCTCTGCTACTCGGATGTTCTCGGGCAACCCGAGGTGATCGAGTCGATGGTTGTGGCCGCAACCGGAGGTCACCACCTCTTGATGGTCGGGTCGCCAGGGAGCGGCAAAACCATGGTTGCTGAGCGGTTGCCATCGATTCTGCCAAGGCTGACGGCAGAGCAGGCTATCGAAACCGCTGCAGTCGAGTCGCTTTCGGGTCTGCCGGCAGGGATCAGTTTCGATGCCCCATTTAGGGCGCCCCATCACAACTCGTCTGCGTCTTCGCTCATCGGTGGCGGGCTGTCGGTTCCGCGGCCGGGGCTCATTTCGATGGCCCACAACGGGGTGTTGTTTCTAGACGAAGCGCCAGAGTTTCAGCAGCCTGCTCTCGAGGCACTGAGGCAACCGCTCGAAGCCGGGGAGGTCTTCATTTCAAGAGCTGCAGGTGTGGCAAGGTTTCCGGCAAGGTTTCAACTAATCATGGCAGCGAACCCTTGCCCATGTGGTTACGCGTGGGATCCGACGAAACGGTGCAAGTGTGTTGAACCAGTAAAGTCTCGATACCTAAACCGGCTGTCAGGCCCACTACTTGATCGAATCGATATTTCACTTCGGGTCAATAACGTACCTAAGGCTATGCAGAAAGAACGCGGTCCAGTTTCGAGTCAACTCCGCGAACGGGTAACTGCGGCTCGCGATTTTGGTGCGGCGCGTCTAGCGAAGACCCCGTGGAGGCTCAACGCCCAGGTCCCTGGCGCCTACCTTAGACGACAGTGGAAGCCCAACGGTAATGCAACAGCTGCTCTAGATAAGGCACTCGAGCGGGGTTTGCTAAGCATGCGAGGTTACGACCGGTGCATTCGTTTGGCATACTCAATTGCCGACCTTGAACAAGTGGCAAGCCCCACGGCGGAGCACATTGCTCGCGCGATGTATCTGAGAGGCACCGAACTTGGCTGAAAATCAAAAGTTAGACCCTGAAGCCTTCGCTTCGGCCGCTTGGACAACGCTGGTTGAACCGGGTGATGAACTTGGTGGACTCTTGCGCCTGACACTCGGCGCTGCACACTCGCTCGATACCCTGATAAAACGAGAGCCGGCAAAGCGGCTTGCCGATCGAGTCCTTGCCACAAAATACCGCGACCTGGCCATTGCAAGGTTTCCAAGGCTCGGGCAAACGATTGACGAGGCTTTTGAGCGATGGTTACCGAGGTTGAGCAAGCAGGCCGTTGAGAGCGCATTAAAAGTCGCTGGCGCGGTTGGTGCGAACTTTGTTCACCCTGAATCCGAACAATGGCCAGCAGGGCTAAGTGACCTAGGGCTTGGAATGCCTGCGGGGCTGTGGGTCAGAGGTTCGCTTGCTCGGCTAACACCGGCAGTGTCGATAGTGGGCTCCAGGAGCGCATCGCCTTACGGTTCATGGGTCTGCGCCGAGTTCGTGGGGCAGCTTGCAGATCGCGGGTTTGGAACAGTATCTGGCGGAGCGTTCGGCATCGATGCTGCAGTTCACAGTGCTGCCGTAAACCTCGAGGCGGCAAACTTTGCTGTCATGGCTGGCGGAGTCGACCAGTTTTACCCATCGAGCAACTCTGAACTCCTGCACCGGGTCGCCGAGGTTGGAGCTGTGCTTTCTGAACTTCCGCCAGGAGCGAGACCAACCCGTTGGAGATTTCTGCAACGCAACAGATTAATCGCTGCTCTCGGGCGAGCCACTGTGGTTGTTGAGGCAGGCTATCGCTCCGGTGCCATTAACACGGCCAATCACGCCTTGGGTATCGGCAGGCCCTTGGGTGCCGTTCCAGGCTTGATAAACCGTTCAACCAGCGACGGCTGCCACCGGCTGATTCGCGATGGCCTAGCTCAACTGGTTGGTGGGCAAAATGACCTTTTCGACCTTGTCGGAATCGATAGCAAGTTGGCCCAAGAAGAGGATTCCATGGGTGCCCTTGAGCTGCGAGCCCTCGACGCGCTAACTCTGCGATATGTCTCAAGCGAATCACTAATGCACAAAGCTGGCCTCACCTCACTCGAGCTGGCAATTGCGCTCGGGGCACTTGAACTTGTTGGGCGCGCTGAGCGAAACGATCATGGTTTGTGGCGCAAACGACTTAACCTTTGATTGTGCAGAGCTTAGATCGAGTGCTACATGACTACTGCGCCCACCTTGAAGCGGGGCGCGGTTATTCGCCGCACACCGTAAAGGGTTACCGAACCGATGTTGCCGAACTTTTCGCCTACCTTGAACGGGCGGGCGAATCGGGCCTAGGTGACTTAAAGCTTGAGGCACTTCGAGATTTTCTATACGAACTGACCGAGAAGGGCCTGAGCAAGGCAACTATGGCGCGAAAGAGCGCTTCGATTAGGTCGCTCACGGCTTGGTGTTTCAAAAACGGCATAATCGAAGCAGATCCTGGGTTGCGCCTGCGCACACCAAAAACCAGCAGGACCTTGCCCAAAGTGGTTGGTAAGGAATCGATTGACATCATCTTCAAGATTCTCGAGTCGATGGCTACTCAAGACAACCCCGGCGGACTTTGCGACCGACTGGCGGTCGAGCTGCTTTATGCCAGCGGGGCTCGAGTGAGTGAGCTCGTTGGGCTCAACGTTTCTGATGTGGATTTTTCGCGCAATCTTTTGAGAGTCATGGGTAAGGGTGGCAAGGAGCGGATGGTTCCCTTTGGGGTGCCAGCTAGAGAGGCCCTTGATGCTTGGCTCGTTCACGGGCGCAAGCAATACGCGAACGAAAAAAGTGGCGATGCTTTGCTGTTGACCTCTCGGGGCAGTCGCGTTGGTGTTCGACAAATTTATTCTTTGGTTGCCGGTTTATTAGCTGAGACACCCACTGGCGTTGCCGGCCCGCACTCTCTGAGGCATAGCGCTGCAACACACTTGCTCGACGGGGGAGCAGACCTTAGAGCAGTGCAGGAGCTTCTCGGCCACGCGAGCCTAGGCACAACGCAGATTTACACTCACGTGAGCATCGAGAGGCTCAAAGAGGGCTACAAGATCGCTCACCCTAGGGCCTAGCGGTTAGTAGTCGGCTGGGCGTTAGCCCACCGATTGTTACCAGAGGCGAAAGGTAGCCCTCGGCAGTTCGAAGCGAGAAATGCAAGCAGGTTCTGACCCCGCAGTGGTTTTTGTAGTTGGGGTAATTGCATAGTCGCCCGATTAGTTGGCCACGCTTTACCTTGATTCCCTTGCCAACCAAAGGGCAAATGGGTTCAAAAGACGTGAGAATCGAGCCTTCATGCTCAATTGTGAGCACACCTCGGTTCACGACAAGCCCTGCGAAGCTCACCACGCCGTCGGCCGGAGCAACAACCGCTTGCCCAGCACTGACAAGATAATCGACGCCTCGATGACCTGCGGAGTAGTCGGAGCTGGGTTGCAGAAACGAGTTAATTAGTCGCGGATGCGCAACTGGCGCTTGCCAACTTTGAGTAGCAAAGGACTGCCTCGGAACCATCAATATCAGGAGAAAACCGATGGCCAGGATTGGTAAATGTTTTCGCATCGAATAATCCTGCAATCGGCTTCACAGAGCCGAAAGCGCTGGTGCAAACCGGTGGAGAACTGCTATGCTTTTAGAAGCACTCGGCGAAAGCCAAGTGACTTCGCGTGTCGATAATCGGCAAACACCATCAGTCCCTCGGGCGGTTTTTGTTGCGGCACTAGGTTTGCCGGCAACCGCAGGCAAAGACAACTGAGAAATAAGGAGCACTGCCATGGCAGTTGTAACCGTTCGCCAGCTACTTGACGCTGGCGTGCACTTCGGGCACCAGACCCGTCGTTGGAACCCAAAGATGAAGCGATTCATCCTGACCGACCGTTCGGGCATCTACATCATCGACCTCCAGAAGTCGATCTCGCACATTGACCGTGCGTACGAATTCGTCAAGGAGACCGTCTCACACGGCGGCAGCATCCTTTTCGTCGGCACCAAGAAGCAGGCCCAGGAGCCAATCGCTCTCGAAGCCCAGCGCGTTGGCATGCCATACATCAACGAGCGTTGGTTGGGTGGTCTTTTGACTAACTTCCAGACAATCCAGAAGCGTCTTTCGCGTCTAAAGGAACTCGAAGTCATGGACTTCTCGGGTGCCACCAAGACCGGCCTCACCAAGAAGGAACTTTTGATTCTTCGCCGTGAGAAGGACAAGCTTGAGAAGTCGCTCGGCGGTATCCGCAACGTAACCAAGACCCCATCGGCGATCTGGGTTGTTGACACCAACAAGGAGCACCTAGCAATCACCGAAGCCAAGAAGCTCGGTATTCCTGTAATCGGTATCCTCGACACCAACTGTGACCCAGACGAGGTCACCATTGGTATCCCTGGAAACGACGACGCAATCCGTTCAGTCGCTCTGCTAACCCGTGTAATTGCTGACGCAGTTGCCGAAGGTCTAAAGGCAAAGCACTCGAAGGTTGAAGAAGTTGAGCCGCTAGCTGAGTGGGAGAAGGAGCTTCTTGAAGCACCTGCCGCTGAGGTAGCAGTTCCAGCAGCTGAAGAGACCAAGGAAGAGGAGGCCAAGTAATGGCTAACTACACCGCAGCCGACGTAAAGGCACTTCGCGAGCGCTCAGGCGCTGGAATGATGGACTGCAAGGGTGCACTTGACGAGGCCGATGGCAACATCGACAAGGCTCTTGAGTTCCTACGTCTAAAGGGTTTGAAGGGCGTCACCAAGCGTGAAGGCCGCACCACCTCTAACGGACTTATCGTTGCGCGCGTTTCGGGTAACACGGGCTGGCTCCTAGAGCTTGCCTGCGAGACCGACTTCGTTGCAAAGGCAGACAAGTTCATCGCTCTTTCAGAGTCGATCGCTGACGCAGTTGTTGCTGCTGGCTCGGTAACCCTCGATGAGGCACTTGCTGCCGACTTCGGCGGCAAGACCGTTGCTGACGCAATCAACGACGAAGCTGCAATCATGGGCGAGAAGGTTGAACTTCGCCGCCTAGCAGTTGTCAAGGGTGACGCAGTAGACGCTTACCTACACCGCACCAGCAAGGACCTACCTCCACAGGTTGGCGTTCTTGTTGCCTACTCGGGTAGCGACGCAGACACCGCTCACGACGTTGCAGTTCACATCGCGGCATTCTCGCCTGTTCACCTTCACCGTGACGACGTAGACGCCGACCTTGTTGCAACCGAGCGTCGCATTGCCGAAGAGACCGCACGTAACGAAGGCAAGCCTGAGGCTGCTCTTCCGAAGATCGTTGAAGGGCGTGTAACTGGCTTCTTCAAGGAGAACGTTCTGCTTGAACAGGACTTCGCCAAGGACAACAAGCTCACCGTAGCTAAGGTCCTGGAGAACGCCGGAGTAACCGTTGGCGAATTCGTTCGCTTCCGTGTTGGCGCCTAGTTCAACTTTTTACGAGAAGGCTCGGTCGTAAGACCGAGCCTTTCTCTATGTCGCGCCTAGGATAGTTAGAGCAGGAGGATGGTCATGGCACACAAACGCAGAGTATTGCTAAAACTTTCGGGTGAGGCTTTCGGTGGGGGAACCCTAGGCGTAAACCCAGACATCGTGGCAGCCATGGCTAAGGCCATCGCCGAAGGTGCCAAGCACGCAGAGGTTGCAATCGTCGTTGGCGGCGGCAACTTTTTTAGAGGTGCAGAGCTTTCGCAGCGGGGTATGGAACGCGGCCGTGCCGACTACATGGGTATGTTGGGTACCGTTATGAACGCCTTGGCGCTCCAGGACTTTCTAGAGCAGGCGGGAGTCGACGTTCGTGTTCAGTCTGCAATCACAATGTCGCAGGTTACCGAGCCGTACATTCCTCTTCGTGCAATTCGACACCTCGAAAAGGGTCGCGTCGTAATCTTTGGTGCCGGCGCTGGCCTGCCATATTTCTCAACCGACACCGTTGCCGCGCAGCGTGCACTAGAAATCAAGGCCGACGAGGTTTTGGTTGCCAAAAACGGTGTTGACGGCGTCTACTCGGCAGATCCGAAGAAGGACCCGAAGGCCAAAAAACTTGAAACCATTACTTACCAGGATGCCCTGGTTCAGGGGCTCAAGGTGGTTGACGCAACCGCGTTCAGCCTTTGCATGGACAACAAGATGCCGATGCGCGTCTTTGGCATGCAGCCAGACTCAAACGTGACCGATGCCATCAAGGGCAAGAAAATCGGTACTTTCGTAACCGCATAAGGAGACTCGGATGATTTCAGAAGTTATTGCTTCGGCAACAGAAAAAATGGGCAAGGCTGTAGAGGCCGCCAAAGAAGATTTCGCTACCGTGCGCACAGGGCGCGCCAACCCTGCCATGTTTCAGAAGATCATGGTCGACTACTACGGCACGGGCACCCCGCTAGGCCAGCTCGCCAGCTTGCAAAACCCTGAGGCTCGCACCATCTTGATCACGCCTTACGACAAGAGCGCGCTGCTCGCTATCGAAAAGGCTGTCGCGGCTGTTCCAAACCTGGGAGCAACTCCAAACAACGACGGCAACGTGATTCGCGTTTCGCTACCAGACCTAACCGAGGAGCGCCGCAAGGAGTACGTAAAGCTCGTTCGCACCAAAGCCGAGGACGCACGCGTTTCGGTTCGCAACATTCGCCGTAAGGGCAATGACGACCTAGCCGTTTTGAAGAAGGACGGCTCGGCAGGCGAAGACGACCTTGCTCGCGCTGAGAAAGAGCTTGACGCACTTACCAAGACCCATGTTGACGCTATCGATGACGCTCTAAAGCGCAAAGAAGCCGAACTTCTAGAGGTCTAAATGTCTGAAGCTGCTGGTGGCAGAAGCCTTTCAAAGTCGGTCTTTTACGGCCTACTGATGGGCGGCGCGTTTCTCGCCAGCATCCTCGTCGTTAAAGAAGCATTCATCATTCTTGGTGTTGTTGGCATCGCCGCCGGCTCATGGGAGATTGCCTCAGCGCTGCGCCAGACCGGCTGGTATGTGCCTCGTGTTCCAGCCGTGGTCGGCTCGGCGGTAATAATGCCGGCAACGTATTTTGGCGGCCCAATCTGGCAATGGGTTACCTCACTTGGTTTGATTGGCTTCTTGGCTCTTTGGCGCCTGGTCCATCTTTTGTTTGAACGTCGTGAAGATGTGCGACAGACTTTTGGCCGAACGATCAGGGACTTCTCTGCAGCTGCATTTGTGGTTATCTACTTGCCACTCACCTTCAGTTTTGCCTTCCTTTTGCTCAAGCGCCCGCATGATGGGGCTGCCTGGGTTTGCGCGGCAATCGTCACCGCGGCGATTAGTGACACCGCGGGTTATTTGATTGGTCGCAAGCTTGGCAAGCACAAGTTAGCCCCTGGTATCAGCCCCAAGAAGACTCTCGAAGGCCTTCTGGCTTCGGTTATCTTTGGTGGCGCCACCGCAGTTTTGATTGTTGTCCTGGCTATTCACGGCTCGGTCTGGCTCGGTTTGCTATTGGCTGCAAGCGTGCTAATTGCCGCGGTTTTTGGCGACCTAAGTGAATCCCTAATCAAACGAGATCTAGGAGTGAAAGACATGAGTTCTTGGTTGCCGGGTCATGGCGGAGTTATGGACCGTCTCGATTCGATTTTGCCTGCGATCCTGGTCACATACCTCATCGCCACTTTGCTGGTTTAAGATAGACCTGTGAGCTTTACTTTCCCGAAATCTAAGCGCCGTGGTTACGAACCAGCGGCCGTCGACTCCTTCATTGCTAAGGCTCGGGAGCAGTACGCGCATCGCGATGCAAACATCATCAATTCGCTTGACCTTCGACGATCCGAATTTCCAATGGTCCGCAAAGGCTACTCGGTTTCGGCTGTCGATGGCGCGATTGATCGACTAGAAGACGCATTCGCAAAGGCCGAGATTGAGCGCAAGCGCTCCGCGGGCGGTTTCGACGCGCTTCGCGACCGGATAGTCGCAATCAAGGCTTCTTTGAAGGGGCGACTTGACCGCCCGAAGCGTCAGCATTTTTCGAACACCGGACTTATCTTGCGCGGCTACGATCGCAAACAGGTCGACCGTTTCATGGCTAGTGTCGCTGCGCACATCGAAACAGGTCGGGAGCTGGATCTAAACTCTGTGCGTAGAGCAGTTTTCAAGCTCAAAAGGGGTGGCTATGCAGAAATCCAGGTCGACGCATTCATTGACCGCGTTGTCGAGCTTCTTCATCTCGAGCGTTACAGCTAGTCTCGCGCTGCTGCTCGCCTTCGGTGGAGTCACCGAGGCTCAGGCTGTCTCGGCACCAAAAGCGCTCAGCGTCTTAAAAACCATTTTGGTAAAAGGCCGAGCCCCTAAGACGGGTTATGCCAGGTCTCAGTTCGGCGATGGTTGGGGAAACATCGGTAATTGCGACACTCGAAACTTTATTCTGATTCGCGATCTGAAAAACATCACCTATCGCAGCAGCCCCGCATGCACGGTTGCCACCGGCACCTTGCGAGACCCTTACACGGCCACCACGATTCACTTTGTCAGAGGGGTCAGCACCTCGCTCGCGGTGCAAATTGACCACGTGGTTCCGCTGAGTGATGCGTGGCAGAAGGGGGCCCAGAAACTCACATATGCGACCCGCATGGCTTTTGCCAACGACCCACTAAACCTTTTGGCAGTAGACGGCCCGACAAATGGTGCGAAAAGCGATTCTGACGCCGCTAGCTGGTTGCCGCCTAACAAGAGCTACTGGTGCCCGTATGTGGCCAGACAGGTGGCAGTGAAGGCTAAATACAAGCTTTGGATGACCAGCGCAGAAAAAACCCGCATTTCCCAAATTCTGACGACTAGGTGCCCAAGCCAGTTGGTGCCTAAGGGCTAGGTCTAGCAATAAAAACGGCCGCTTGGTAAACTTAGTCTTTGTGCCAACGAAGTGAGGTGAGCATGGGTAGACACGCATTAGAACGCAAAGGCGTTGTCAGTCGCGCATTTTCACCGGTTACCAACGTTGCCACCGCAGCCATGCAGCTTGGCCCAGTTCGTAAAGCTACATCGCTTCGTTCGCGTCGGGGAATGAACGGCTTTTTGCTCACTGCCGGATTTTTGATGGTCTCGATCGTCGACCCGTATTCGGCGACGCTCGCATCAGCAGATACCCTAGACCGCTCAGGAACCGCGTCTGAGCAGACTTTTGAAGACTTCACCACCCAGCAAATCACCGTTGAACGAGGCGGCTACCAGGTTATCTCTGGCAAAGCAGCCAGTGCCATGTTCGTTGAACTTGCCGACATTCCCGATGCTGGCTCGATTAAGGCATACGCCTACGAGGCTCTGGCCAAACGCGGTTGGGGTATGGATCAATACTCTTGCCTCGTCAAGCTGTGGAACCGTGAATCGCACTGGAACGTGACTGCGCATAACAAAAACTCTGGAGCCTACGGAATTCCTCAGGCTCTGCCAGGCATCAAGATGGCGTCGGCTGGAGAAGACTGGATGACTAACCCAGAGACTCAGATCAACTGGGGACTCGGTTACATCACAGGCAGGTACAACTCGCCTTGCGGAGCACTGGCTCACTCGAACACCTTCAACTGGTACTGATGCCTAGAAGTAACCGCCCGCGTCGTTCAAAAGGCAAACGCGAAGAAGAACACAACGACCTTTCGGGTGCGCGCCTTGGGTTTAAACGCACCGAGGTCAAGCGCGGGGTAACCTACAGCGTTCAGTCGACTCCAGGCAACCATGAAGACTCAAACAAGAGCTGGACCTGCCCGCACTGCTTTATTTCGATTCGTGTTGGCACCCCTCATGTGGTGGCCTGGGACGAATCTAGAGGCGTCGATGGGCGTCGACACTTTCACACCGGCTGCTGGGCAAAGTTTCAGGGGCCGCTGCTTTGATTGAAATTCGTTCAGGTGTCGAGCTGCCAGCAATTCGCGAAGAAATCGTCTTGACCACAACCGATGGTTTGAACTTGGTGGGTGAGTTAGCAACACCTGTCTCAGCCAAAGTAGCTTCTACCTTGGTAACTTTGCACCCATTGCCTACCGCGGGTGGCTTCATGGACTCGCACATTCTCCGGAAGGCGGCAAATCGCTTGCCTGCCCTGGCTGATCTTGCGGTTCTGCGATTCAACACGAGAGGCACCGAATCTCCGCGCGGTAAAAGTGATGGCGCCTTTGGCGAAGGTGTCACCGAGCGTCACGATGTCGAGGCAGCCGTAAAGTTTGCCGAAGCTAGGGGGCTACCAAATATTTGGTTGTTGGGCTGGTCTTTCGGTACCGAGCTGGCGCTTAAATACGGTGCAGATAAAGATGTCCGCGGAATTATTTTGCTTTCGCCACCCCTTCACCGCACCAGCGAAGCCGAACTATCCGTGTGGGCAAACAACGGCAAGCGAGTTGTTGCACTCGTGCCTGAACTTGATGACTACTTGGTCCCCGCCGAAGCCGAGCAACGTTTCAAGGCGATTCCGCAGCTTGAGCTAGTTGCCGTTGATGGCGCAAAGCACCTTTGGGTTGGTGAGGCTGCCACAAAGCGCGTGCTCGATGAAATAGTGAAGGCAGTGAACCCTGCCGCCTACCCACTGCCAGAGGTTTTTGAAGCCTAGAACTGTTCCTGGCGCGGAATCCAAACCTGCCGAATTATCAGCATCACCGATGCTGCGACCGGAATCGCAACCAAAGCACCCAAGACGCCGAGCAGTGCGCCGCCCGCTAGTGCAGCGATAACCACGACGGCGCCTGGCACGGCAACCGCCTCTTTCATTACTCGAGGGCTCACAAAGTAGGCTTCTACCTGCATGTAGACCATGTAGTAGATGAACGCGATTAGGGCGGCTGTGGGGCTCTGGGTCAGTGCCACAACTGAAACTATTACTGCGCCTGTAAGTGATCCGACAAGCGGAATCAGGGCAAGTAAGAACGTGATGAATGCGAGAGCTATCGAGAATGGGACACCCACAATCGACATCATGATGAAACCGCAGATTGCGTTGATTAGAGCGATTGAAACCTGGCCCATCACATAGCGACCAACCGAAACCGAAATTTGCTCGGCAAGGTCAGAAAACTTGATGCGCTTCGAGGCGGGCACCAGGGAGTAAACCCATTTCTTGAAGCGCGAAAGCGAAGCCATGATGTAGATGCTGAGAATCAAAATCACCAAGAAACCGGAAACTCCGCTGAAAATCCCAATGCCCACCTGAACAACGCCCCCTAGGAAGGTTGGCCAATTCTTTGCATCGCTGATGTAACTGCTCACGCCATTGATGCCGTCGAAAACACTCCCGCCGAGCTGTGTATTGAGATCGATGATCCAGGGCTGATTTTTTAGGTTAAGAGCAAACTCTGGTGCCTGGGCGACCAAAACGCTCGCATCGGTGACCAATTTAGGCACTAGGGCCAGGACGATGCCGGCAAAGACGCCAAGTAGCCCCAAGACGACAATCAAGATTGCAATGGGGCGCTTAACTTTGCGTCTTTCTAGGAGTGAAACGATTGGGTCGAGGCCGAGCGCGATAAAAATCGCGGCAAAAATGTAGGTGATTACCTGAGCGAGGGTGGTTAGTGCGCCACCAATGGCGAGTGCAGTAAGCACACCCAGACCGCCGAGAAGACCGAACTGAAAACCGTTAGAAATGCTCCACGACTGGTGCTCTGGTTTCGGTTTGGTAGCCAACTAGTCTCCGATGATCGAGTTTTCGGCTTCTGCAACAACCGCAGAAAGGTTTTTGAGGTATGCGCCAACCGCGCTCTTCTCGAGCGCGAGCTTGCGTAGCTGACCCTCGGCCTTTCGAATCAAGGCAGCCGCTTCGGCATGCGCCTGGCTGATAATCGCACGCGCCTCGGCGTCTGCAGCAACAATTGTTGCTTCAGCGGCCGAGCGAGCTTCATCCTTGGTGCGCTTGTTGACCGACTTTGCGGCAGCCTCGAGAGTCTCCGACTCGAGTCTTGCGGCCTCAGCGCGGGTTCTTGCATGAACCAGCATCGCGTTTGCCTCATCGAGGTAGCGCTGCGTTGCGGCGACGGCCTCCTGATGCTTGCGCAGGTATTCTGCTTCGGCTTCTTGCCTACGAGCGGTAAGTTCTAGGTCTAGATCGCCTCGAGCCTGTTCAGAGACGAGTGCGAGAGCCTTCTCTGCGTCTAGGTTCTTGGTTAGCTCGCGCGTAACCATCAGGCGACGTTCGCTTAGTTCGCGCTCAACTCGAGTTTTAAGTGCCTCTGTCTCGCGTTTTGCGGTGGCTCGAAGTTTGGCAGCCTCTGTCGCGATTGCGCCACGAATGGCTCCAGCTTCGCGGGTGGCTTCATCAACCAAACGGGCCGCTTCGGTTCTACCTTCAGCAATAATTTCTTCGTAGTCGGCCTTTGCACTGGCCTGAATGCGCTCTGCTCGGCGCCCAGCCTCGGCCACCAGCGAGTCGTAATATTCCTTGGCTTCGGCTTTAAGCTCTTCGGTCTCGCCCTCGATGGAGGCAAGAATGCCCACGCGCTCGGCCTCGGCGTCAGCAACGATTCGAAGCGCCTGATCTTCAGCCGTGCTGAGAATCAAAGCCGCTCTTGCGCCAACCGATGCGTAGTTTGGGCTAAGTGATTCGGCAAGTTGCTGCTGAAGCTCGTCGGCAAGTTGTGACTTTTCGCGGAGTTCAAGAATCAGTTGCGCGTTTTGGTTAGAAAACTGTAGAAGGTCCCTCTTTAGGACGCGGACGGCCTCGTCTACGACTTCACGGTCGTAGCCGCGGATTCCGGTGGGAAATTCGGCGTCCTGCGACAAAAGGCTGGCTCCTTGGGCTTTGGGTAGACTTGAACTACAAGCCAAGTTTAGCCTGAACGGAGTCTCATGCGCCTTTTGATCGCTGTTGGTCTGTTCATGCTTTCGCTCGTATTGATGTTGCTTGGAGTTGCAGAGCGCACCGTTTGGGCGCCGCCTGCGAGCTATAAGCTAACCGTCAATTACGAGGCTGGTAATCCATACGTACTGATTCCAAACTCGATTTTGGGAATCCACCCAGGCGACCCGTTCGTTTCTGCCAGCGGCCCAAAAAACGTGTTCATTGCCGCCGCTCGCGAGAGTGACATCGCTGCTTGGGTTGGCGACAGTTCACATACGAATATCGCAGCAACAAAGTCGAAGTCAGGCCTGACTGCAACTTCTGTTCCCGGTGCCGGTGCCGCAATTTCGCCTATTGGTTCAGACCTCTGGCGCGTCACCAGAAACGCCGAACGCTCTGCAACCCTGAAGGTTTCGGCAACGCAGGGTGGGGGAGTGCTTATCGCTTCAGATGGAACTGGTGCAGCTCCAGGTTCAATAAGCCTGGTTTGGCCTATCGAGTTCGATCTTTTACCTTCAAACCTTTTGCTCGGCTTTGGTTTTGGAACACTCGTTCTCGCCCTAATTCTGAACCTGCTAATTTACCGCGGAATGCGAAAGCGCCGCGGGCCGAGTCGCAAGGTTCCAAGGGCTCCTCACGGGCCAAAGCTTCGTATTGGTAAACAACCGCGTATGGCACCGCCACGTGGGCGACGTGCAGTTCGAAAGATGGCCCTAACACTGCCTGCGAGTGCATTGGTTTTGGCAATGGTGACCGGTTGCGCTCCAACCACACAACCGCCAACGGCAACTCCGACGCCAACTGGGGCGCTCTCTGACCCACCCGTTGTTCAAGAGACGCAGTTGGCTCACATTCTCAACCAGGTTGCTCTGGTTGCTGAAGATGGCGACACCAAAAACAGCGCGACGGCGTTAAGTTCGCGTTTTGCCGGCCCCGCACTTGAGCAGCGAACGGCCTGGTACGCGCTTAGAAAGCTCGACCTCAAACTGAAAGCGCTGCCAAAGATTGCTGGCAAGCCTATTACTTTCATTCTTCCTGCTGCCTCTAGCATCTGGCCTAGAACCATCATGGCGGTCACCGATCAACCAGGTTCCCCCAGCCCGCAAATGCTCGTACTAATTCAGGCTTCACCTCGAGCTCAATACCAGGTTTGGTACACCGTGAGGCTCATGCAAGGCGCCACGATTCCTGCCGTGGCCGTGAAGGAGGTCGGCGCAATCCCTATTGCTAACGATGCCAAATTCCTGAAGGCTGTGCCTAACGAGCTGCCAACCGTTTACGGAAGCATCATCGACAACGGTGCGGGCAGTGTTGGAGCCTCAAACTTTGAACTTTCTAATGACGAGTTTTTCAAGCAAATTTCGGAGTCTCAGGACTCACAGATGGCGGCACTTAAGAACGGCAAGATCACTTTCGCCCACACACTCGGTTCGCCAAATGTGGCAGCCCTTGCAACCGCAGACGGCGGCGCCTTGGTCGCGGTGACCATGATCGACGGCTACACGATCCGCCCGACCAAAAAGGGTTCGGCAATCACGGTAAACGGTTTGGAGCGCACCATGCTCGGCGCCAGCGGTTCGGCTACCGGAATCATCAGCCGCTACTCTGACATGCTGCTGTTCTATGTTCCACAGACCGGCTCGAAAGACCTCGTACGCTTGCTCGGCGTTACCCAGGGACTTCTGAGTGTTAGGAGTCGCTAGTGGCCGGCATGGACTTGTCTTCGCTAATTAAACCTGCCGAGGCCCCAGAACCCGTTGCTAACGTGACCGACCTGGTCATGGTTGGCGCAGAGTCAAACATTCGTCAGATCATCACGCTATCGGAGCACGTTCCGGTCATTATCGAATTTCATGCGACTGGAGCGGTTTCTCTTGCCGAAAAGCTTGAGAAGAGTGTTCGCAGGCAAAACGGCAAACTTCTCATGGTCCGCATCGACGGCCAGCAGCAGGCGCCTCTCGCAGCGGCTTTCAAAATTGAACACGTCCCGGTTGTAATCGCACTTGTTAAAGGGCAGCCCGTGCCGCTTTTTGAGGGCGACCTTGAGCAAGCCGAAGTTGAGCGGTTTGTCGCAAAACTCCTCGATGTGGCTGCCTCTAACGGCTTGACCGGTTTTGTCGGTATTGGCGAAAACGCGCCGGTGAACCCGATTACCGAGAAGGCTTATGCGGCAATTGAGTCTGGCGACCTTGAAGGCGCTAAGGCTATCTACGCCGCAGCTCTAGCCGATAGCCCTAGAGACGCCGAATACCTTGCTGGGCTTGCTCAAGTCAATTTGATGATTCGCACAATCGATGCCGACATTGCTAAATTGCTTGCCGATGAGGCAACCTTGCCAACCGTCAGAGCCGACCTATTGGCTACGATTGGGCACTTTGAGCAAGCGTTTGAGGTTCTTCTGGCCGAGTTTGCAACCGCTAAGTCCGACGACTTAAAGGCGCGGCTACTGGAACTTTTCGAGGTTGCCGGCAACGGCACGCCAGAAGTGGTCCGGGCCCGAAAAGCTTTAACCAACCTGCTCTACTGAGCGGGTTTTAGCCAAAGTGCGCCGAGTGGTGGCACGCTCAAACGCACGAAGCCGTTCTGGTCGGTAATAACCGAGCCGAGGTTGCCAACACCCGAACCGCCAAACTCGCTGGCATCGGTGTTCAAAAGCTCAACCCATTTGCCTGCTTTAGGAAGTTGAAGTCCAAAATCATGGTGTGGGTTGCCAGCGAAATTGATCACGCAGACGATCGGGTTACCCTTGGCGTCGAATCTGGTGAACGAAAGAGTGTTTGCCTCCGAGTTCCCGCCATCGATCCAGCTAAAACCGCCGCGATCGTGGTCGAGTTGCCACATGGCGGGGTTTTCCAGGTACAAACGGTTGAGAGTGGCAACCAGGCTTCTAAGGGCCTGGTGGGCGGGCTGGTCGAGAATCCACCAGTCCAGGCCGTGCTCTTGGTTCCATTCGCTCAACTGGCCAAACTCTGAACCCATAAACAGCAATTGCTTGCCAGGGTGTGACCACATGAAGGCCAGGTAGGCGCGCACGTTTGCAAGCTGCTGCCAGCGGTCACCAGGCATCTTGGTCAACAGTGAACCTTTGCCGTGAACCACCTCATCGTGGCTGATTGGCAGAACAAACTTTTCGTCGTACGCGTAGAGCATCGAGAACGTTAGCTCACCGTGGTGGTGTGAGCGATACATTGGGTCTTTTTCGATGTAGCGCAGGCTGTCGTTCATCCAGCCCATGTTCCACTTGAAGCCGTAACCTAGGCCACCCTGATCGGTTGGGGCAGAGACGCCACCCCAAGATGTCGACTCTTCGGCAATCATGATGATGCCTGGGTTGCGGCGGTAAGCGGTTGCATTGGTTTCTTGCATGAAAGCTATGGCGTCGAGGTTTTCACGCCCGCCGTTCACATTTGGCAGCCACTCACCGGCTTCACGCGAATAGTCGAGGTAAAGCATCGAGGCCACGGCGTCCACGCGTAGGGCATCGATATGAAACTCTTCGAGCCAATAGAGCGCATTTGCCACCAAGAAATTGCGCACCTCGGTTCTACCAAAGTCGAAGATGTAGGTTCCCCAGTCGGGGTGCTCGCCGCGGCGTGGGTCGGCAGCTTCATAAAGTGGTTCGCCATCGAAGCGTCCGAGAGCCCACTCGTCCTTCGGGAAGTGTGCTGGTACCCAGTCGAGAATCACGCCGATGCCCGCCTGATGTAGTTTGTCGATCAGGTAACGCAGATCATCTGGGCTGCCAAAGCGTGAGGTTGGCGCGTAGTAGCCGGTGACCTGGTAACCCCATGAAGGGGCGTATGGATGCTCGGCTAGCGGCATGAATTCGACGTGTGTGAAGCCCATTTCGAGGACGTATGGGATTAACTCGTCGGCAAGGCTACGATAATCGAGCCCGAGTCGCCAAGAGCCGGCATGAAGCTCGTAAATGCTCATCGGGTTCGAGTAAGGGTCGGATTTGGCGCGCTTCTTGAGCCAGCTCGCGTCTTTCCACTGATAACTCGAATCCGTTACCACCGAGGCTGTGTTTGGCGGTACCTCGGTTGCGCGAGCCAGCGGATCAATCTTGGTGATCCAGCTGCCGGACTTGGTTAGCAGTTCAAACTTGTATTTGGTGCCAACCGAGATTCCTGGCACAAAAAGCTCCCACACTCCGGTGCCGCCCATCACGCGCATCGCGTGGCCAACTCCGTTCCAATGGTTGAAGTCACCGACCACCCGCACTGCTTGAGCATTTGGTGCCCAAACCTTAAAAGCCACACCGTGGCTAACACCGAGGTCACCCTTAATCGATGTCAAGTGAGCGCCTAGTGCTCGCCAAAGCTCTTCGTGTCTTCCTTCGCCAATCAGGTGTAAATCGAGTTCGCCTATGGTGGGGGCGTGTCGGTATGGGTCGTCTGATGTCCAGGTCGTGTCGTCCTGGTAAACAGTGGTTACGCGGTAGTCGGGAACCTTTTTTCCATCAACGTCACCAACCCAAATTCCACCTTCGAGATGTTTAAGTTCGAGAGATTTTGCCTTGGTGAGCTGCAATGAAACGCTTTTAGCAAGTGGACGCAATACGCGGACCACCCAGCGACCATCAACCGGATGCGCACCCAAGAATGAGTGCGGGTCGTGGTGTGACCCCGATGCAAGTTGGTTGATGTCTGTCATGGCTACTTCTTTCGGTTCACGCTCAAAATGTGCACCGGCTCAACCTGAGGGTCGAGTCGAACGTAATTTCTGGTGCCCCAGTCCCAGGTTTCACCCGAAATGTGGTCGGTGACCTCAAAAACCGCGTTGTCGGCCATGCCCAACTTCCAAAGATCTAGTGTCACCATGGTCTCGCGGACAGCGTGCGGGTCGGTGTTTACCACGACTATGACTGTGTCTGGCTTACCGGTGGGGGAGTGCTCCGCGGCGAGGTGTTTCGAATAGACGAGAATCGCGCCGTCTTCACTCGAGTGAAACTCGATGTTGCGAAGTTGCGCGAGTGCAGGGTGCGTGTTGCGAATCTCGTTGAGCTTCGTGATGAAAGGGGCAAGTGAAGTGCCCGCCTTTTCTGCGCCCTCAAAATCGCGAGGCTTGTATTCGTATTTTTCGCTGTCAACGTGTTCTTCGACGCCGGTTCTGGCAACCGATTCAACTAGTTCGTAACCCGCATACATGCCCCAAGATGGAACCGCGGTTGCGGCTATCGCAGCACGAATCTTGTGACCTCCGCGACCTCCGTATTGGAGGTATTCCGGCAAGATATCTGGCGTCGTTGGCCAAAAGTTTGGTCTAAAGAAGTCGCTCGAATCGTGTGCCACCTCGGTTAGGTATGCCTTGAGCTCCTGAGTCGAATTGCGCCAGGTGAAGTAGGTGTATGACTGCTGGAATCCGGCCTTACCAAGCCCGTGCATCATCGATGGGCGGGTGAATGCCTCCGCCAAGAAAACTACCTCGGGGTGGTCGGTGTTTACGCGACCAATCAACCACTGCCAGAAGGCGAGCGGTTTGGTATGCGGGTTGTCGACTCTGAAAATCTTGACTCCACGCGAGATCCAAAGTTCGACGATTCTGAGGACCTCGGCGTAGATTCCGTTGGTGTCGTTATCGAAGTTGATTGGGTAGATGTCCTGGTATTTCTTCGGTGGGTTTTCGGCGTAAGCGATTGAGCCATCGGCGCGAGTTGTGAACCACTCGGGATTGGTCTTCACCCAGGGGTGATCAGGTGACGCCTGTAGCGCTAGATCTAGGGCAATCTCGAGGCCCAATTCGTTTGCCTTCTTCACGAAAGCGGCAAAGTCTTTTTCGGTGCCGAGGTCTGGGTGAATAGCGTCGTGGCCGCCAGCGCTTGAACCGATTGCCCAGGGTGAACCAGGGTCGCCGGGGCCTGCGTTGAGCGTGTTGTTCGGCCCCTTGCGATAAGCCTCACCGATTGGGTGAATCGGTGGCATGTAGAGCACATCAAAACCCATTGCCTTCACGGCGGGCAAGCGCTTGATCGCGGTCTTGAAACTGCCAGAAACCCAAGTTTTGGTTTTCTTATCGAACTTGGCGCCTTCGCTTCGTGGGAAGAATTCGTACCAAGCACCAAAGCCAGCGCGAAGTCTTTCGCAGTTAATCTCGAACTCTTCGCTCAGGGTTTCGAGCGAACGAATCGGTTGCGCCTCAATCAGTTTGGCGATTGCGGGGCTTTCGGCTTCTGCTAGGCGAGCCTTTGGTGAGCGCTTACGGTCAGAAAGTTTCTCGGCGAGTTCAACTAGGGCCTTGGCGTTTGCAGGAGTCCTAGGTTTTTCGCTAGCCGCGCGGGTGAGCAGTGAGATGCCTTCAAGCATCATCAGCTCTTCGTCGACTCCGGCCGAAATTTTGATGGACGCATTGTGATGCCAGGTATCAAAATCGTCACCAAAAGCGCGAATCGCGAAGGTGTATTTGCCAATTTCGTTGAGTTGGATCTTGGTGTGCCAAAGGTCAGAACCAGGTGCACCGGCCAACATTCGGTGCACCGAATGTTTTCCTGTGGGTGAGATGAGAATAACTTCAGCACCGAGGCTGTCGTGGCCTTCGCGATAGACCACGGCGCTGAATGGGATTACCTCGCCCTGAAAGGCCTTGGCCGCAACAACTCCGCCATCTACGGCAGGTGAGACGTGCTCGATGGGGATTCGACCATAACCTTTGGCGCTCATCTCTCAAACTTAGCGAGATTTGTGCTGCTAGTTGGCGCTAAAAACCAAAATGGCGGCGTCAGTTACCAGAACTTTATCTTTCGGTTTCATTGCCTGGTTGGGCTGACTTGAGCCAGAAAGTTCGCTGTTCCACAAAAGTTGGTATTCGGTGAGGTACTCCGATTCGGGCAGTGTGATCGAAATCTCTTGTTCGGCGCCGTGAATCACCATTAGCGTCACGTTTTTGCGCCCCTCCTGGTCGAGATTTACCGCTAGTCGCAGCAGAGTTCGGTTCTCTGGGTTATCCCACTGCTCAGCAGCCATGATTTCGCCGTTTGAGTTGTACCACTTGATCATGTCGCTACCGGGCGTCGGTTCATCAAAGTTGCCGAAGTTTGGGCTCCTGAGCGAAGGGTTCGCCTTTCGCAAAGACGCCAAGAGGGCAAAGGTGTCTTCAAGGTCTCGATCCGCCGTGGAGAGCTCCCAGTTCAGCCAAGACAAAATGTTGTCTTGGCAGTATGCGTTGTTGTTGCCCTTTTGGGTCTTGCCGCGCTCATCGCCAGCGGTAAACATAGGCACGCCGGCCGAGAACATGAGGGTGCCCAAAAGGTTTCGGGCCGCCTTTTGCCTTTTGACGTTAACTTCGTGGTCTGAGGTTTGACCTTCTTCGCCGTGGTTGAACGAGAAGTTGTTGTTGTTGCCGTCTCGGTTTGACTCACCGTTGGCTTGGTTGTGCTTGACGTTGTAACTCACTAAGTCGTGAAGGTTGAAACCGTCGTGTGCGGTGATGAAGTTGACGGTGCCCAGAGTGCCAAGTGGGCCGTGGACGATGTCTTTCGAGCCGGCCAGTCTTGTCGCCAAATCGGCAACGCCATTGTGGTGCGTGCCGCTGTCTCGGGCCGAGGAGATGTCGGTCAGCCAAAAACGTCTCACAGAATCGCGGTAGCGGTCATTCCACTCGCTGAACGGGTCGGGGAAGTTACCGGTTTGCCAACCGCCGAGGCCGACATCCCAAGGCTCCATGATCAGCTTGCTCTCAGAAAGAACAGGGTCGCTAGCCATCTGCTGCAATAGCGGGTGGTTCGGGTCATACTGGTTGCCGGCATCGCGCGCTAAAGTCGTGGCTAGGTCGAAGCGGAAACCGTCGATCTGGTACTCGGTCGTCCAATAGCGAAGCGAGTCCATTGTCATTTTCACGACCCATGGGTTTGCGAAGTTGAATGAGTTTCCGCAGCCGGTGGTGTCGTGGTAGTTGCCGGCGTCGTCCATTCGGTAATAGCTCGAGTTATCTAATCCGCGGTACGAGTGGGTGAGGCCCAGGTAGCCACCTTCCGCGCTGTGGTTGTAAACGACGTCCATGATCACTTCGATGCCGGCGCGATGCAGCTCTCGAATCGCGGTCTTCAGCTCGCGGGCAATCGCCTCTGGCCCAGCGGCAATTGCGGCAGGTGTTGCGTAGCGATGGTGCGGGGTGAAGAAGTTGATGGTGTTGTAGCCCCAGTAGTTGATCAAACCCATGTTGATCAGGCGGGGTTCAGAGATGATCGCCTGAATCGGCAGCAACTCGACCGCGGTAATGCCGATCTTTTTTAGGTGAGCAATCGTGGACTCGTGCCCTAGAGCCGCGTAGGTGCCGCGAAGTTCGTCTGGTAGGGCGGTATTGCCGCGGGTGAGTCCGCGGGAATGAGCCTCGTAGATGATCGTTTCGGCCAACGGTGTGGCAGGCTTCGAAACACCCTGCCAGTCGAAGGTCCGATCGATCGCAACACAGTGAAAGTCTCGTGGCCCCTCGCGCACTACTCCCGTAGCGTATGGGTCGATCAGGTCAATCGTTGGGTTGAATCCGTGCCGCGGACCTTCTGGGCCGTCTGCTCTGAACGAGTAATGTACTCCGGTGACGATTCGAGGGTCGGTTGCGCTCCACACGTCGCCATCTCTAGCCAGAGCAATTCGGGCAACTTCGGTTGAAGGTTCGCTTGGGTCGAGGATTACGAAATCGATTGTTTCGGCGGTTTCGGAGTAGACGCTCACTCGATTGGCTTCTGGGTCGACACCGAGCCCCAATGGCTGGCGTGAATCTGCAGAAGTCATTAGGTAAGTCTAACTAGCGCCCGCTGATTAGGCTTGAAGGGTGACCGTTTACCTTGATCATGCAGCAACCTCGCCATTGCGGCCAGAGGTGCTTGCCGCCTACACCGAGGCTCTTCAGCTGGTGGGAAACCCATCGGCCATTCACTCGGCTGGTCAGGCGGCCAGAGCCACTCTTGAGGATGCCCGCGAACGCCTTGCTGCGGTTATTCGTTGTGACCGAAACGAAGTTATATTCACCTCCGGTGGCACCGAGTCAAACAACTTGGCCATCAAGGGTTTATTTGCAAAGCGCGAAGGTAACCTAATCATCACCTCAGCCGCCGAACACCATGCGGTTCTCGATGCCATCGAGTACCTCGAGAAGGAGGGAGCAGAGGTTCACTGGTTGTCGATGAGCTCCGAAGGCGTTATCGACTTAGTTGAACTCTCCGGGGTGCTCGAAGATCGTCACCAAGACGTTGCCCTAGTCGCCCTCATGTGGGTGAACAACGAAACGGGTGTAATCACTCCCATCGCCGAGGTAACAGCGCTCGCCGCTAAATACGGGATCCCCGTGCACTCAGATGGGGTGGCTGCGTTCGGGCACACCGAAACTAACTTCGCAAACTCTGGGCTTGCAACCATGGCGGTCACCGCGCATAAGCTAGGCGGCCCGGTCGGAACCGGAGCCCTTATCGTATCTAGAGCAACCAATCTCGTGCCGCTGTTTCACGGTGGTGGTCAAGAACGTGCACTTAGAGCCGGAACCATGGACGCCGCCGGAGCGATCGCCTTCGCGGTGGCGGCAGAGACGCCACAGCCCGATTACCGGGCACTAGAAGCGCTCGCGGTTCAGCTGATTTCGCCGCTCGGCAAACTTACCCGTGGCGCAGCACCCGGTGTGCCAAACATTCTTTCGTTCACCTTCGAGGGCGGTTCGGGGGAGTCGATGCTGTTCTTGCTAGATCAAGCCGAAATCGCCGTTTCAAACGGTTCTGCCTGCACGGCAGGCGTCGCCAGGGCCTCACACGTGCTGCTCGCCATGGGGTTTAGCCAGACCGAGGCGTCAAGCGCGATTCGAATCTCGTTCGGCCCGCAAACGACCGCCGAAGACCTAAATGCGCTCGCCGAAGCCCTCCCGAACGTTGTCGCCACGGCGCGTAAAATCTAGGTATGAAGGTTCTTGCGGCAATGTCTGGTGGGGTTGACTCCGCCGTAGCCGCGGCTCGCGCAGTCGATGCCGGGCACGAAGTCGTCGGTGTTCATCTAGCGCTATCTCGCAACGCCGGCACCTTGCGCACTGGTTCGCGCGGCTGCTGCACGATCGAAGACTCGATGGATGCCCAGCGAGTTTCGAGTCTGCTAGGTATCAAGTACTTTGTTTGGGACTTCAGCGAGCGCTTCAAAGAAGACGTCGTTGACGATTTCATTGCCGAATACGAGGCAGGCAGAACCCCAAACCCGTGCATGCGATGCAACGAGCGCATCAAGTTTGCCGCCTTACTTGAAAAGGCGCTTTCGCTCGGCTTCGACGCGGTGGTTACCGGTCACTATGCCACGGTTCTCACGGGCGAATCTGGTGAACTTGAGCTCCACCGCAGCCCTGCAACCGCAAAAGACCAAAGTTACGTGCTCGGTGTTCTCACTGCCGACGAACTAAAGCACGTCATGTTCCCGATTGGCGCAAGTGCCTCAAAGGCCGACATTCGCGCCGAAGCGGCTGCAAGAGGCCTCGCAGTGGCTCAAAAGCCAGACTCTTACGACATCTGCTTCATTCCCGACGGCGACACCCAGGGTTGGCTCGAAGACAAGGTTGGCGCAAAGCCAGGTTTGATCAAAGACCGCGCCGGCAACGTCGTTGGTGAGCACGAGGGCACCCACGGGTTCACAGTTGGTCAACGAAAGGGTTTGCGCCTTGGCCGCCCAGCGCCCGATGGCCGACCACGCTATGTGCTCGAGGTTCACCCCAAAGAAAACACCGTGATCGTTGGTTCGCAGAATGCTTTGGCCGTTACCGAACTTGCCGGGTCACGCTTCACCTGGTGCGGAGCCCCAAAGTCAAACCCCGAGCAGTGGTTCGAAGCCGAGGTTCAGGTTCGCGCCCACGCCGAGCCTGTGGTTTGCCAAGCCGCGGTAATCGGCGGCGAGTTTGTTACCAAAGTCAACGAACCAATCATGGGTGTAGCGCCAGGCCAAACCGCTGTCGTTTATCTCGGCACGCGCGTCCTAGGTCAATTCACCATCGATCGCACTGTCTCGGCCGTCTCAGTCGAAGAAGAGTTTGAGGCAGCGCTTTGAGCGAGCACGAATTAGCCGCCAAACGAGTCAACGAGCTTGTTGACCAAATCAACACCCATCGCCGGGCCTATTACGAAGGCAACACGGTTCTGATCTCAGATGCCGAATACGATGCGCTTTTGCATGAACTAGAAGCGCTAGAAGCCAAGTATCCAGAGTTGGTAACCGGCGACAGCCCAACCCAAACGGTCGGTGGTTCAGCAAACATTGCCTTCTCGCCGGTAACCCACCTCGAGCGCATGATGAGCCTCGACAACGCTTTTAGCTCCGAAGAGCGAAAGGCGTGGGCAGCCAAGGTCGGCAACGTCAAGTTTCTTTGCGAACTCAAGATCGATGGCCTCGCAATTAACCTCCGCTACGAGAACGGCAACCTGGTTTCGGCAGCAACCCGTGGAGACGGTGTAGTCGGCGAAGACGTAACCGCAAACGTGCTCACCATCAAGAGCATCCCGCGCAAGCTCACCGGCGAAGGTATTCCGCAAGTTGTCGAGATCAGGGGTGAGATCTTCTTTGGCCTTGAGGAGTTCGCAAAGCTCAACGAGTCACTTATTGCCGAGGGTAAAGCGCCATTTGCAAACCCGCGCAACTCAGCTTCGGGTTCGCTTCGCCAAAAAGATCCAAAGGTAACTGCTACCAGGCCGCTTCGAATGCTGGTGCACGGCATTGGCGCATGGCAGAACGCTCCACTGGCCAATCAATCGGAGTTATACGGCTTGCTGGCTAGCTGGGGTTTACCAACCTCGAACCGTGTTCGCGTGGTCGAAACGATCGACGAGGTGATTGCGTACATCGATGAACTCCAAGCTCAGCGACACAGCCTCGAACACGAAATCGATGGCGTTGTAGTCAAGGTTGATTCGTTGATTGATCAACGCGAACTCGGCTTCACGTCGCGCGCGCCTCGCTGGGCTATCGCCTACAAATACCCACCAGAGCAGGTCAACACCAAACTTCTAGATATTCGCGTGAGCGTTGGTCGCACGGGTCGGGCTACGCCTTACGCGGTTGTTGAGCCAGTCAAGGTTGCTGGCTCGGTCATTGAGTTCGCAACACTTCACAACCAGGACGTCGTCAAAGCAAAGGGTGTGCTAATCGGCGACACAATCGTGATTCGTAAGGCCGGCGACGTGATTCCAGAAATCCTCGGCCCGGTCATCGAACTCCGGACCGGTCACGAGCGTGCCTTTGTGATGCCGAAGAATTGCCCAGACTGCGGCGCCGAACTGCGTTCGATGGCTGAGGGTGACATCGACCTGCGTTGCCCAAACTCCGAGTCGTGCCCGGCGCAGTTGCGCGAGCGCGTGGCTCATATCGGTAGTAGGGGAGTGCTCGACATCGAAGCGCTCGGTGAGGTGACGGCAGTCGAGCTTTGCAAAGACCTGCTGAAGTCAGAAGCCGAACTTTTTTCTCTAACGATGGATCAACTTCTAACAGTCGATTACTTCAAGAAGAAGGATGGAACCCCTGCCGAGGTTGCCATCAAACTTCTAAAGAACCTTGAAGACGCAAAAACCAGACCTCTATGGCGCATCGTGGTTGCTCTAAACATGCGTCACGTTGGTCCGGTGGCGGCGAGATCACTCGCCAACCATTTCGGTTCGATTGAAGCCATTTTTGGCGCCACCGAGGCCGAGTTGTCTGAGGTAGATGGCGTTGGCGCGATTCTCGCTCAGAGCCTAAAAGATTGGATCCAGGTCGATTGGCATCAGCGCATAGTTGATCGTTGGCGTGATTGCGGTGTAGCAATGGCCACCGAGGGCTTCGCGGGCCCGGGTGGAGAAGAAGGCGTGTTCTCCGGCAAGACCATCGTGGTCACGGGCACCCTGGTCGAAATGACCCGTGAACAAGCCGAAGAAGAAATTATCAACCGTGGGGGCAAGGCCTCTGGTTCGGTTTCGAAAAACACCAGCTTTGTCGTTGCCGGCCCTGGTGCTGGCTCTAAGTTAGCCAAAGCCGAGGCTCTAGGCATAGAAGTAATCGATGAGGCTGAGTTCATAAAGCGTCTCGGTTAAACAAAAATGGCCCCCGAAAAACCGGAGGCCATTTTCTTTTGGTCTACTTCTCGCTGGCCGAGTTTTCGTCGGCAGCAACCATGCTTTCGGTCGACATGAGCGACTTCAGTGAAGTCAGGAATTCATCGATCTCGATGCGCTCGGACTTCATCTTGACCAAGCGTTCTTCGCTTTCGCGAATTGCGTTGTTGGCAAGGGTCTCAGCTTTGCGGCTAAGCATCTCGGCGCGGCGACGCGACTGGTTGATGAGGTTGGTTGCGGTGCGCTGCGACTCTTCAAGCAGGTTGTTTGCCTGAATCTGCGCTTCGCGAGAGATGCGGTCTGCTTCGGTTAGAAGCTCAGATGCACGGTTCGATGCATCTGTGAAGTTTGCGTTCGCCTCATCGGTGATTTGCTGTGCCTGAGCAACAGCGGCCTGATACATGCGAAGGCCTTCTTGCTCGGCTTCGTCACGCTTGGTTTTTAGCTCGGCCTCAAGCTCCACGCGAGCCTGAGCGGTGCGCTGGCTTAGCTCGGTTGCGAGTGCGCGTGCCTCTTCTGTTTCGCGGTGCACCTGAGCACGAAGCTCAGCTGCGTAGCGCTCACCTTCAGACTTGATTGCACCGGCTTCGCGCTGAGCGGTGCCGATCTTCTCAAGAGCCTCGGCTTCACGGTTTTTCGCGGTGTTCAAAATCTCGGTGCTAAGACGCTCTGCCTCAAGCTTCGACTCGGCAAGGCGAGCCTCAGCCTCCTGAATAAGCTGGTCGGCCTTCTGCTGAGCCTTGCGGGTTAACTGCTCAGACTCGGCCTTAGCTGTTTCGCGAACGCGAATCGCGTCCTGACCGGCATCCTGAACAAGCTTCTTGGCCTGGTCTTCGGCTAGGCGAAGGGTCTGCTCAAACTGGGCGCCAAGTTCGGCGTAGCCAGGGGCGGTTGACTTCTTGCGCTTTAGGGCTTCGAGTTCAACCTTCAGTTGCTCGGCCTCCGCAGACGCCGTGTAGTTGTAGTCGCGGACGTGGTCGAGCTCAGCGCGAAGTTCGGCTAGTACGCGATCGACTTCTTCGCGCTTGTAGCCACGCATTTCGAGTGAAAAGTTCTCGTCTTCCAACGGTGCTCCTTGTTGGTTTTGGGTCAGGCAGCAAAAGTGCCCGAAGCCTCAATCTTAGTGGTTTTACCCCGAAATCATCAGGGCAGGGGGTATTTCGTTAGACTTGCTGTATTGCCTACGTAACGCTTTAGGAAGCCCATTCATGTCTGAATTGACCCCCGATCTGGTTCGCCACTTGGCTAGCCTCGCACGCATCCAAGTGACCGATGCCGAGGTTGATCGCTTTGCCGAACAATTGAGCCTCATTGTTGAGTCTGTGGCCACTGTGAACTCAGCGGTAGCCGGCGATGTGCCAGCAACCAGCCACCCGATTCCGATGGCAAACGTTTTTCGCGAAGACGTCGTTGAGCCTTCGCTAACTCAAGAACAAGCTCTGTCAGGTGCTGCCGACAGCGATCAAGGGCGCTTCCGCGTCGCCGCAATTTTGGACGAGGAGTAAACATGAGCGAGCTAGTAAAAAAGAACGCAAGCGAGCTTGTCGAGCTGCTTCATTCGGGTGAAATCACCTCGGTTGAACTAACTCAGGCTTTTCTTGACCGCATCGAGAAGCTAAACCCTGTTCTCAACTCTTACCTTCATGTGAACACCAAAGAGGCTCTTGCAACCGCTAGCGAGGTCGACCGCAAGCGTGCCGCTGGCGAAAAGCTACCAAAGCTTGCCGGCTTGCCGATCGCTGTAAAAGACAACTTGACGACCACCGACGCGCCGACCACCGCTGGCTCGAAGATTCTTGAAGGCTGGATTCCTCAGTACGACGCAACTGTGGTCAAGCTTCTTCGCGAGGAAATGATGCCGATTCTTGGCAAGACAAACCTCGACGAGTTCGCAATGGGCTCGTCAACCGAGTTCTCTGCCTACGGCCCAAGCAAAAACCCTTGGGACACCAGCCGAATCCCTGGTGGTTCTGGCGGCGGTTCGTCATCGGCTGTCGCTGGCTTCTTGGCTCCGGTGGCCATTGGTTCAGACACCGGTGGTTCGATCCGATTCCCGGCTGCCGTAACTGGCACCGTCGGCACCAAGCCAACCTACGGCGCCGTTTCGCGCTATGGCCTGATTGCACTCGCTTCTTCGCTTGACCAGATCGGCCCAGTTAGCCGCAATGTCCTAGACGCGGCTCTTCTGAGTGACGTAATCAGCGGCTACGACAAGCACGACTCAACGTCGCTGCCGGAGTCGCTCGGCTCGATGGCTGAGGCGGCGAAGAGCGGTTCGCTCAAGGGCGTTCGTGTTGGTGTAATCAAGGAGCTAAATGGCGAAGGCTTCCAGCCAGGCGTCAAGGCTCGCTTCAACGAAAGCCTCGACCTCATGGTCAAGGCGGGCGCTGAAATCGTGGAGGTGTCTTGCCCGTCGTTCGAATACGCGATTGCCGCCTACTACCTGATTCTGCCTGCCGAGGCTTCAAGCAACCTCGCTAAGTTCGACAGCGTGCGCTTCGGCATGCGAGTTACCCCCGAGGGCAACCCGACCATCGAGCGCGTAATGGCAGCAACACGTGAGGCTGGCTTTGGCCCCGAGGTTAAGCGCCGCATCATTCTCGGC
>CANGNZ010000006.1 GCA_947455435.1 Microbacteriaceae bacterium | reverse complement strand
TTCGGTTTCGATTGGCGAACAATCGCCAGACATCGCCCAGGGTGTGAACTCTGGCATTGAAGTTCGCGAGGGAGCCTCGGTAGACGACCTCGACAACCAGGGTGCCGGTGACCAAGGCATCATGTTTGGTTATGCGACCAACGAAACACCGACTCTCATGCCGGCGGCGATCTCGCTAGCTCACGGTCTGAGCTCCGAGCTTGCCAGAGTGCGCAAAGAGGGCGTCTTCGACTTCTTGCGCCCCGACGGCAAAACTCAGGTAACCATCGGCTATGACGGCACCACGCCAGTTGCGGTAGATACCGTCGTGCTATCAACCCAGCACAACCCATCGGTTTCAACCGAAGAGCTTCGCCACGAGATGGAACACAACCTAATCAGGCCGTTTCTTGAAGAATCAGGCCTAGACCTGACTTCGCTAAAGGTGCTAATCAACCCAACCGGACGTTTTGAGATCGGTGGCCCAATGGGTGATGCTGGCTTGACCGGCCGCAAAATCATCGTCGACACCTACGGTGGTGCATCACGGCACGGCGGAGGTGCGTTCTCTGGCAAAGACCCTTCAAAAGTTGACCGTTCTGCCGCCTACGCGATGCGCTGGGTCGCAAAAAACATCGTTGCAGCTGGGCTTGCCGATCGAGTTGAGGTTCAGGTTGCCTACGCAATCGGCGTCGCACACCCGGTTGGGCTATACCTTGAGAGCTTTGGCACGGCCAAGGTTTCTGAAGACGCGCTTCGAGACGCCGTTTTATCTGTGTTTGATCTTCGCCCGCGCGCGATCATTCGCGATCTTGATTTGCTACGCCCGATCTATGCTCAAACAGCTGCGTACGGCCACTTCGGACGAGAACTAGCCGACTTCACTTGGGAGCGCACCGATCGCGCCGAGGCTCTTAGGTCGGCAGTAGGCGCCTAGTGTTTGCGAGAGTAGCGCTCGATTCACCGCTACCTCAGCTTGACCGTCTTTTCGACTACGAAATCCCGGAAGGCATGGAGGTAGTTGCCGGCTGCCGCGTCACCGTTCCCTTTGGTAACAGCCAGAAGCAAGGTTTCGTCGTGGAAATCGCTCAATCAACCGATTGGGCTGGCAAGGTCGCCAAACTAACCGAAGTTATTTCGAACCTTCCCGTTCTAACGCCCGCGACATATGCGCTCGTCCGTGCTGTCGCAGACAGACAGGCGACCAGTTTCGGTGATGTGGTTGGTTCGGCAATTCCTGTTCGAGCAGTTAGAGCCGAGAAGGCTTGGCTAACTGCCGACGCTGCAGACATGGGGCCCATTTCAATAGAACTTAAAGCACCTGCTCTTGCTAAGTTGTCGGCACGAATAGTCGAACCACGTAACTCTCAATGGCTGCACGAGCTTGTTTCGGTGGCGGCGCAACAACTCAAAGCTGGCAAATCTGCGATAGTCGCGCTACCTGATTTTCGCGACATCGAACGTTTCGTTGCTAAGGCAACCGAACTGGGCTTATCAGAGCACGTGCTCAACTACAGCCAAGAGGGCCGGACTCAAACCTACGAGGCCTTTCTAAGAGCACTGAGCGGTGAGGCACTAATCGTTGTTGGTTCGAGAAACGCCCTCTACGCACCAGTCGATGCCGGTGCATTGCTCATCTGGGATGACGGCGACCAAAGCCACCAGGATCAACAATCTCCTTACCTAAGTAGCCGAGAACTTGCCCTACTGCGCCAGCGACTTAGCGATTGCGACCTCGCTTTCTTCTCGCACGCCCGCTCTGTTGAGGTGCAACGCCTTGTCGAACTCGGCTACCTGACCGATTCGAGCACCGATTTCGCTAAACCCAACCTCTCGGTTTCAGAGGGCGACTTCAGGGTTGATTCTGCTGCTTGGCTGGCCATTCGCGACGGCCTAAAAACCGGCCCTGTACTAGTGCAGGTTTCAAGCGTTGGTGTTGCAAAGTCGCTTTATTGCAAAGCGTGCGCCAGCCGCGCAATGTGCAAAGCCTGCAACGGACCGCTTTGGATCAACCCGCGTGGCGAAACAAAGTGTCGTTGGTGCAACGCATTTGCCATGAGTGCAACCTGCGGCTCATGTGGTGCGAACGAGTTCAGATATGGCAAGCCCGGAGCAACCAGAACTGTGGCCGAGTTCGGCAAGAGTTTTCCGGGCGTGAAGGTAACCGAAATCACCGCCGACCAAGCAACTGTTTCGATTGGCGATAAGCCCCAAATCGTCGTTTCGACGCCGGGCATAGAACCTGTCTGCACAATTGGCTATTCTGCCGTGGTGATCCTCGATGCCCAGGACGCACTTGCAAGAGACACACTGAAAGCAACCGAAGACGCGATTCGAAGCTGGGCGAATGCGATATCACTGATGTCGCAGTCGGGTCGGGCTGTCATTGTTGGCGTCCTTGGCGAACTCGGCTCCGCCCTAGCACTCTGGAAATTGCGCGAGCTGATCTCTACAGAGTTAGCCGAGCGTAGCGCACTATCGTTTCCGCCGGCCGTGCGCGTCTTAAGCGCAACGGGCTCGCCTGACAACATCTCTCACGTACGCAAGGCGCTTAGCGAATTCGATGGTGCCCAGGTTCTCGGCGAGACACCGGTTGAGAACGGTGAAACCAGGCTCTTGGCTCGATTTAGCTACGGAGCTGGCGCGGCGATCACAGGCGTGGTGCGTGAGCTGCAACTGAAATTGGCAAGCGGCCAAAAACGCTACAACCCAAAATCCGGACGCGCCCAACGACCGGTAACCTTCAAACTAGATGATCCGCAGGTGCTCTAATGGAACCAATAATCTTTGCCGGCACACCGGAGAACGCGGCTCAAAGCCTCCGCGACCTGGTCAAAGCTGGCTACGAGGTTTGCCTCGTGATAACCCGCGAAGACGCCCCTATCGGCCGCAAACGCGTGGTTACACCATCTGCAGTGGCGTTAGCAGCAGTAGATCTTGGGCTAAGGGTTTTGAAAACCAATCGGATCACGCCTGAAGACGAATCGGTCATCGGTTCAGTTGGGGCGCGACTCGCGGTCGTGGTTGCCTTTGGAGCACTACTGAAGCAAACGACCATCGAAACCCTCGAACTTGGTTGGTTCAACCTTCACTACAGCGTTCTGCCTAGATGGCGAGGCGCTTCACCCGTGCAGAGTTCGCTGGCTGCGGGCGATGCAAGCACCGGCGTTACGTTGTTCAAAATTGATCAAGGGTTAGACACCGGCCCAGTGGTTGGCGTGGCCGAAACGATGATTGAGCCAGGAGAAACCGCCGCTCGCCTGCTAGCCCGACTTACGGCACTGGGCTCGAGCCTTCTAAGCCAAGAGCTCCCTCGACTACTTGCCGGTGTCGCAGCTTTGACGCCACAGAACGGCGTTGCGTCTTACGCTCCCAAAATCGATAGAACGATGGCGAGAATCTCGCTTGCCGACTCGGCCGCCACTGCGATCAACAAGGTGCTGGCGTACAACCCCGAACCAATGGCTTGGCTGGAATTCAACGGCCAACCGCTACGTGTGCTCGACGCGCGGCAAGTAACTGAACTCTTAACTGCGGGGGAGCTCAAGGCAACCACAGGCGGAGTTCTTCTTGGACTCGGTGACGGCTCGTCAATCGAAATGCTTGAGGTACAAGCCGCTGGCAAAGCAGTTATGAAAGCAACCGATTGGTTCAGAGGAACCAAAGAAACCGAACGGAGCATCTCGTGAAGACTTCGAGAGAAGTAGCCTTTGAACTTTTGGGCAGAGTTCGCTCATCAGACGCGTACGCAAATCTTCTGCTGCCCGATTTGATCGGCAAGAACAAACTCAACCGAGCCGATGCCGCAATGTGTGTCGAACTCGCCTTCGGAACCCTTCGAAATCAGGGATTCTATGACTGGGTGGCAGCAAAGGTTACCGCGCGCGACATCGAGGCAATCGACGCCGACGCTCTCGACGTTATCCGCCTAGGCGCACACCAACTCTTGGGTATGCGCACCCCGCCGCATGCGGCACTGAACGAGACGGTGAACCTCGCCAAGCGTGAACTTCGCCAAGGCGCTGTTGGCTTTGTCAACGCGGCTTTGCGACGCATTAGCGAGAAACCGCGCGAAGAGTGGGTTCGCCTCCTAGAGCGGGATATCAAAGACCCTTCCAAACGACTCTCGGTGCTTTATTCGCAGCCAGAGTGGATCGTCAAGGCTCTAAAGCTTGCCCTTGAAGCCGACGGACGCAACGAAATTGAGAAGTTACTTCGCGCAAATAACGACGCACCATCGGTCAACCTTGTCGCGTTGCCGAACCATCAATTTCTCTCCGATGAAGACCTTGTTCGCGAAGGAGTTTCACCGATTGGCTACCGACTCGAAGGCGGCGACCCAACTCACCTCCCGGGGTTTCAAAATGGTTCATTGAGGGTTCAAGATCAAGGATCCCAATTAGCGGCACTTGCGCTTTCTAGAGCCGTCGCGGCAAAGCCGGGCGAAAAATGGCTCGACCTCTGCGCGGGCCCTGGCGGTAAAGCTGCACTGCTTGGTGCCGAAGCCGAATTGGCAGGTGCAGCGCTCGTGGCCAACGAAATCTCAAACCATCGCGCTCGCTTGGTGTCTCAAGCGCTTTCAGACTCAAACGTGAAGGCGCGCGTCGTTAATGAGGACGGTCGCACACTCGACATCGGAAGATTTGACCGAATCATGATCGATGCCCCGTGCACTGGGCTCGGGGCTCTGCGCCGACGACCAGAGTCTAGATGGCGCAAATCTCCCGACGACCTCAAAGAGCTAACCAACCTGCAGTCTGAACTCCTAGAGTCGGGATGGCGTCAATTGAAACCGGGTGGCTACCTCGCCTATGTAACTTGTTCGCCGCACCCCGCCGAGACAACCGCAATACTCAGCAAGCACCTCTCCAAGCACAAGGACGCCGAACTTGTTGACGCTGGCGCAATTCTTGAGACTGTCAGCGATGAGTTCATGCCAAATCGCGACCGAAAGACCGTGCAGCTTTGGCCGCACACCAACGACACAGACGCCATGTTCATTTCGATCATTAGAAAAGTAGGCTAAGAGAATGGACGCACACATCCACCCGAGCATTCTTTCGGCCGACTTCGCAAATTTCGAACGCGACTTCAAAACGATTGAGGCAGCCGACGCGATCCACATCGACGTCATGGACGGTCACTTTGTGCCGAACCTGACATTCGGTTTACCGATGGTGCGTCGAATGCGCGAAATCACCGAACTTCCCATCGATGTCCATTTGATGATTGAAAACGTAGACGCACTCGCCGTTGACTACGCCAAGGCTGGGGCTGAGAGCGTCACGTTTCACCTTGAGGCAAGCAGTGAGCCCGTAGCACTCGCGCAGCGCATTCGTGCCGCTGGTTCAAAGGCTGCCGTTGCCATTAAACCGGGCACCCAGGTTACTGAAATCATCAACCACTTGGACTCGTTTGACATGGTTTTGGTCATGACCGTAGAACCAGGCTTCGGCGGGCAGAAATTCATGGCAGACATGCTTGGCAAAGTCACACAAATTGCCGACCGAATCGCGACCGATGGGCTAGCAGTGAGATTGCAGATCGACGGGGGAGTCGACCTCGATAATGTCGCTTCGGCTGCTGCGGCCGGCGCAGACACGTTCGTCGCGGGCTCCTGCGTCTTCAATTCCGAAGATCGAAACGGCACGATAGCCGCCCTGCGCAACCTAGCTCAGAGCAACCTACGCCGCTAAGTCTTGTAACCTTGTTTTATGAAGACCTTTGAGGAACTGTTCAACGAACTATCTCTGAAGGCCGAAACGCGCCCAGAAGGCTCCGAGACCACAAAATGGCTCGAGGCCGGGGTGCACACAATCGGCAAAAAGATCGTTGAAGAAGCCGCCGAGGTCTGGATGGCTGCCGAGCACGAAGGCGTGGAACGGACCGCGGAAGAAATTTCTCAACTCCTCTACCACCTTCAGGTTTTGATGCTTGCTCGAGGAATCACCCTCGAACAAGTTCTTGAAAACCTCTAATCGAAAGTCTTTAAATGCTTAGAGTCGCAGTCCCAAATAAGGGAATCCTCTCGGATACCGCAATAGTCATGCTCAAAGAGGCTGGCTACGCGACTAGACGCGACCCAAAAGATTTGCACGTAATCGACACCGAGAATGACGTCGAATTCTTTTACCTCCGCCCACGCGACATAGCAACATACGTTGGCTCGGGTTCGCTAGACGCCGGATTGACTGGACTCGATCTACTACTCGACAGCCGAAGCGCAGCAAAGTCGGTCGCCGACCTTCAATTTGGGGGCTCGACGTTCAGGTTTGCGGGCCCAGCCGGCAAGTTCACCGACATCAACGATCTGGCTGGTTTGCGAGTTGCAACCGCCTACCCAAACTTGGTTCACGACTTCCTTGCCAAAGAGGGCATCTCGGTGACGCTTGTTCAGCTTGATGGTGCCGTTGAAACCGCTGTGCGCCTCGGTGTCGCCGACGCGGTTGCCGATGTTGTCTCGACCGGTAACACTCTCCGACAAGCGGGTCTAGAAATTTTTGGCCCAAGCCTGTTGCACAGCACAGCACAGCTAATCGCAGCACCCGGCAAAGAGGCGCTAACCGAAACCCTGATTCGCAGGCTCCGAGGCGTGGTTGTTGCCCGCGAATACGTAATCTTTGACTACGACTGCCCGGCCAGCTTGGTCGAACAAGCTGCCGCGCTCACCCCTGGCATCGAATCGCCGACGATCTCACCACTACGCGACGCAGACTGGGTCGCCGTCAGAGCCCTAGTTAAGGCCAACGAGATAAATGCAAAGATGGACGCCCTCTACGATCTTGGAGCACGCGCGATCCTGGTGAGCGCAATTCACGCAGCGAGAATCTAGTGTCACTTTCTGTTCGCGTAATTCCTTGCCTCGACGTCGCCGAAGGGCGAGTCGTCAAGGGCGTGAATTTCGAGAATCTTCGCGACGCAGGCGACCCAGTAGAACTAGCGCAGAGGTACTACGAGCAGGGCGCCGACGAAATCACTTTTCTCGACGTCAATGCCACCATCGACAACCGCTCAACCATGTATGAACTGGTCACCAAAACCGCTGAATCAGTGTTCATTCCACTGACCGTGGGTGGAGGAGTGCGCAGCACAGAAGATGTAGACCGGCTGCTCGGTGCCGGTGCAGACAAGGTGAGCGTCGCATCTGCAGCTCTCGCCAGACCGTCATTGATCGGAGAAATCGCTGACCGTTTCGGAGCTCAGGTGCTTGTTCTTTCGCTCGACCTAAAGCGTGGAAAAACAGATTCTGGCTTTACAGTCACTTCACACGGGGGCAGAGTAGACACCAAAATCGACGCAGTCCAATGGATTCAAAAGGCACAGGAGCTCGGCTGCGGAGAGCTTTTAGTTAACAGCATCGATGCCGATGGCACGTTGGCTGGTTTTGATCTCGAACTGATTAGTCTCGTCAAAACCATTAGCAAGGTTCCTGTCATCGCTTCGGGCGGAGCGGGTAAGGCCTCTGATTTTGGTACGGCAGCAACTGCAGGCGCTGACGCAATTTTGGCTGCCTCCATTTTTCACGATGGCAAGGTTTCTATTGCCGAGGCAAAGAACGCACTTCGAATTGAGGGGTACGAAACCAGATGACAACGCTCACTGAACTTAGCTCCCAAATTGCGTGGAATGACCAAGGATTGGTGCCCGCCATCATTCAAGACGAGTCAGACGGGCGTGTGCTCATGATGGCCTGGATGAACGCCGAGTCGCTTTGCAAAACTTTTGAGCTCGGAGAAACCGTGTTCTTTTCAAGGTCTCGAAACGAGCTGTGGCACAAGGGTGCCACGAGTGGAAACACGCAGGTCGTGAGCAAAATCGAATTCGACTGCGACTCAGACTCCTTGCTGATTCAGGTTTCGGCCAAGGGGCCAGCCTGCCACACCGGAAATCAATCGTGCTTTGATGCCGGCGTTGTGGAGGTGAAACGATGAAACTCAATTTCACTCTCGACCAAGTTGCCAAGTTAGCCAAGACCAACCGTGTGATTCCGCTAATCCAGACGCTCTTTAGCGGCACCGAGACACCCGTTGGACTCTTCGAAAAGCTTTGCGGCGAACGCGTTGGCACTTTTTTGCTCGAGTCTGCAGACCAGGGCGTGTGGAGTCGCTACTCGTTCATCGGAGTGAACATCAGGGGATCTCTCACCAAAGACAGCACTGGTCGAGCAGTTTGGTCCGGTCAAGAACCAGCCCTACCTTCGCGTGATGCGGAACTTCCAGAAGGTGCACTGGACTCGCTAGACACCCTTCTCAAGGCCTGGTCGGCACCCAAGATCGACGGTTTGCCACCGCTTACCAGCGGCTTGGTCGGCATGCTTGGCTGGGAGGTTATTCGAGAAATCGAGAAGTTGCCAAGCGCCCCTGAGGCTGAATACCGCGTTCCAGCAATGTGGTTTTCAATGTTTAGTGACTTGGTAATTGTTGATCATGAAACATCTGAATTGAAGTTTGTTGCGAATATCTTCGTGACAGACGTTTCCGAAAGCATCGCGTCTTCTTATGACGAAGCGGTCCGCAGGCTACAACTCCTTGTTGAACAAGCAAACCAACCAACAAGGCCATTCCTGGTGCGCCAAAACCAGACCTCGAACCTTGACTTGCAAGCGAACCAAACAGAGCAACGATTCAAGCAGTCCATTGCTTCGGCCAAGGAATACATCAAACGCGGAGATGTGTTTCAAGTCGTAGTCTCACAACGTTTCGATCAAAAACTTGAAGCTTCGCCGTTGGATGTCTATCGAGCGCTAAGGGCTCTCAACCCAAGCCCATACATGTACCTACTTCACCAAGAAGATGAGGGTGGCGTTTATTCGATCGTTGGGTCATCGCCAGAGGCATTGGTCACCGTCTCCGACGGTGCAGCAACAATGCACCCGATTGCAGGTTCCCGCCCCCGAGGTTCGACAATCGAATCCGACCAGGCTCACGAGCATTCGTTGCTCGATGACGCCAAGGAGCGCGCTGAACACCTAATGCTCGTTGATTTGGCTCGCAACGATCTACTAAAAGTTTGCAAACCCGACAGCATCTCGGTCACTGAGTTCATGGCTGTGCATAGGTTCAGCCACATCATGCATCTCGTTTCTACCGTTGAGGGAAGGGTTCGTGACGGCCAGAGTTCGGTGGACGTATTCAAAGCCACTTTTCCAGCCGGCACACTGTCTGGCGCACCGAAACCTCGAGCGCTTGAAATCATTGACGAGCTAGAGCCAAGCAACCGAGGTTTGTTCGGGGGAGTCGTTGGCTACTTTGACTTCGCAGGCTCGGCGGATCTTGCCATCGCTATTCGAACAGCGTTGCTGCGTGACGGTGTGGCGCACATTCAGGCCGGCGCTGGGCTCGTCCTAGATTCAGACCCTGAGAGCGAATACCAGGAGACTCGAACCAAGGCCTCGGCACCGGCAAGGGCCGTTGCCATCGCGAACGGTTTCGAGCACTAGTGAAGTTTCAGATTCGAATAACGGCTCTTCTCATCATCCTGGTCGTAATCGGCGCCTCACAGGATTGGCAGAGTGCAAACCTCCTCGAAAGTGGCGCAAGCGTGTCAGCGAGCGGCTTCACGGCCTTCCCACAAATTGGGCTCGTCATAGCAATCCAGCTCCTGATTTTTTTTGGGGCTCGCTACTGGTCCAAATGGCCGGCGGTCGTGGCAACATCATTGGCGGCGGTTCTCAGCCTTCTTGCGTTGTCTTCGATTTTTGGCGTGATTTTCGAGTCGAACTTGAATCTGATCTCTGCCAAAGTTGCCGCCGCCACGGGAATAGCCGATTGGTCATCTCAGCAAGACGCGATTCACAACAATCAAACAAACCATTTGGCAATCTGGCTCACCCTCGTGGCGAGTTCTTTGCTGGTGCTTTGGAGCCTTCGTGCCCCATTTGTTCGGCGTGCTGCTAAGCCTTCGACCGCCAACGAATGGCTAAACTAGGTAGGTACAACGAAAGGTACGAAATGTCGACAGATCACCCAGAAGACACCAACCACGGCGACTCGATCGCCGCTTGGACCTCGGTCATCGTAATCATGCTCGCCGTAACTGGCGCCACCGTTAGTTATCTTGTAGGAAATGATTCTGGCGTCCTGATTTCTGGCATTGCAATAGTTGTCGGAATCATCCTCGGCCCAGTACTCAAGGCACTCGGCTTCGGCGTTAAGAAGTAGTGCTCGCCGGCCTTTACGCTGGCGCTCTTGAAGACGCAAAGAAGCGGCTCGAAGCCCGGTCACTCAAACAAATTGAACAATTAGCCCTTGAGGCTCCTGCGGTGTTGCCTGCCTTTGACCTGTTGAGTGGCGGTAAAACGATCAAGGTTTTGGCCGAGATAAAGCGCGCTAGCCCCTCTCGCGGAGATTTGAACAAAATTGAAAACCCGGTTGCTCTGGCGAAAACCTACGAACAATTCGGCGCCTCGGCGATCTCTGTGCTCACCGAAGAGCGCAAGTTCAAGGGCTCTTTGCGCGACCTCGAAGCGGTAAGAGCCGCTGTGCAGCTTCCTTTACTAAGAAAAGACTTCATTGCCAACGAGCAGCAATTGCTCGAGGCGAGGGCAGCGGGTGCCGACATTGCGCTTTTGATTGTTGCCGGGCTAGAGCAAGAGGTGCTTGAGCGCTTAGCTCGATTCACAGAAGAACTCGGCATGGTCCCGTTCATCGAAACCCATTCGGCAGTCGAAGTTGAAAGAGCACTAGTCGCCGGAGGTCGCCTAATCGGAGTGAATGCTCGCGATCTCTCGACCTTCGAAACCGACCGCAATCTCTTTGCCTCTCTGGCCGAAATGTTCCCTCCAGGGGTCGTCAAAGTAGCCGAATCCGCGGTGCGCAACGTATCAGACGTCGAACACTACGCAGCCGCCGGTGCTGATGTTGTGCTCGTTGGTGAAGCTCTCGTAACAAGTGACCCTGCGAAGCTTTTGTCGGAATTCACCTCTGTTTTGAAGGCTTAAACTAGAGCGACTATGAGCGAATCTCTGAGAGACCAAACTGGCCCGTACTTTGGCGAATTCGGTGGCAGATTCGTGCCCGAGTCACTTATCGCAGCTCTAGACGAACTCGAAGCAACCTATAGAGCCGCGAAGGCCGACCCAACATTCCGTGCCGAACTCGCCGAGCTCCACAAAAACTACACCGGACGCCCTTCGATCATTACCGAAGCCAAAAGATTCTCGGAGTACGCGGGTGGCGCCCGAATTCTGCTCAAGCGCGAAGACCTAAACCACACCGGCTCACACAAAATCAACAACGTTTTGGGTCAAGCCCTGTTGGCCAAGCGCATGGGTAAAAAGCGCATCATTGCCGAAACTGGCGCTGGGCAACACGGCGTAGCCAGTGCGACTGCTGCCGCCCTTTTCGGGCTTGATTGCGTCGTCTACATGGGTGAGGTTGACACCGAACGACAGGCCCTTAACGTCGCTCGTATGCGCCTTTTGGGTGCCGAGGTCATTCCGGTCACCACAGGTAGCCGCACGTTGAAAGACGCAATCAACGAGGCGTTGCGCGATTGGGTCACCAACGTTGACTCCACACACTATCTACTCGGCACTGTCGCCGGACCACACCCGTTTCCTGAAATGGTTCGCGATTTTCACTCGGTAATCGGCAACGAGGCTCGCGAGCAGATGATCAGAGACTTCGGTGGATTACCAACTGCTGTTGCTGCCTGCGTCGGTGGTGGTTCAAACGCCATCGGAATTTTCCACGCCTTCCTCGACGACGAAGACGTCCGCCTGGTTGGTTACGAAGCAGCAGGCGATGGAATGGACACCGATCGACACGCGGCAACTTTGAACTTTGGTAAGCCCGGCGTTCTGCACGGCGCGCGAAGCTACATTCTTCAAGATGAAGACGGCCAAACCGTTGAGAGCCATTCGATCAGCGCCGGTCTCGACTACCCGGGAGTTGGCCCAGAACACTCTTGGCTAAAAGACCTAGGCCGCGCCGACTACTTCGGTATCAGTGACGCCGAGGCGATGGATGCCTTGAAATTGCTTAGTCAGACTGAGGGAATCATTCCTGCAATCGAAACCGCTCACGCCCTAGCCGGAGCACTGAAACTTGGCAAAGAGTTAGGCGCTGGCTCGACGATTCTGATCAACTTGAGTGGCCGAGGCGACAAAGACATGGAGACAGCGGCGAAATACTTTGGTCTGATTGGTAGTAAATAAATGAGCAAAACAGCAGCTGCTCTTAGCGCGCCAGGGCCAAAACTTATTGGCTATTTCCCGGCAGGGTTTCCGACCCTCGCCGAATCTGTTGAAGCTGCCGTAGTCATGTGCGAGGCCGGCGTAGATGTGCTCGAGTTTGGTGTGCCTTATAGCGACCCAGTAATGGACGGGCTAGTTATTCAAAAAGCCACCGAAGAAGCTCTCGCCAACGGATTCAAACTTCGCCAGCTATTCGACGCCGTCAAGCAGGTAACTTCGCGAGTTTCGAAGCCGGTGCTTGTGATGACCTACTGGAACCCGGTGTTGCAGTACGGAATCGAGCGATTCGCCCAAGACCTCGCCGCAAGCGGGGCGGCTGGACTGATCACGCCTGACCTGATTCCCGACGAAGCAGCCGAATGGCTGCGTGTTTCAGACGAACTCAAACTAGATCGCGTGTTCTTGGTAGCACCAACTTCAACTGACGAGCGAGCCGCTGTAGCAGCAAAACTCTCACGCGGCTTCGTCTACGCGGTTTCAACCATGGGAATCACCGGCGCCCGCGAAGACTTAGACACGCTCGCTAGGGGTGTGGTTGCCAAGGTTCGGAAGGCCGACCCAGAGCAGCAGGTTGCGGTGGGCATTGGCATATCAACCGCCGAGCAGGCTTCGGAAGTAAACGAATATTCCGATGGAGCGATCGTCGGTTCAGTTTTTGTTCGCGCCTACAGTCAGGGAGGCAAGGACGCATTAGCGGCCAAAGTCCGTGAACTGGTGGCAGGATTGAAAAAGTAACCGAGGAGATTCGATGCATCACGCAAGTATTCCGAGCCCAACCAGCAGCAGCTTTGTTGTAGCTGGATTTGAGATTCACTATTACGCCCTGTTCATCTTGGCCGGCATTGTCGCTGCACTCCTAGTTGGAGCTGCTCGCATGAAGCGCCGCGGCGCAGACGGCGGCTTGGTGCTCGACATCGCAATTTGGGCGGTGCCATTTGGCATTGTAGGTGGCCGCATTTTCCACGTACTCACCCATACTGCTGATTACTTCGGAGACGGCAAGAACCTTCTAGAGATTCTCTACATCTGGAAGGGCGGCCTCGCGATTTATGGCGCTCTAATCTTCGGCCTACTCGGAGCAGCTCTAGGTGCCCGCATCGCCGGAATCCGTCTAACCTCATTTCTAGATGTAATCGTTCCTGGCGTGATTCTTGCCCAGGGAATCGGCCGTTGGGGCAACTACTTTAACCAAGAACTGTTCGGCCTACCAACCACCTTGCCTTGGGGCCTCGTGATCAGCACTCCAAACCCTGCGATTCCGGCTGATATGCCCGTTGGCACAGTGTTTCTACCCACGTTTGGCTACGAATTCATCTGGGACGTAGTTGGATTTGCCCTCCTTTTGCTGCTGGACAAAAGATTCGATCTACGTTGGGGAAAGCTTTTCGCGGTGTATTTGATGTACTACTCAATTGGCCGATTCTGGATCGAAGGTCTACGCATGGACCCAAGCGACTACTACTTGGGCCTACGAACGAACCAATGGTCAGCGGTAATCGCTGCTTTGCTAGGTTTGGGAATCTTCCTCTACCAGCGACGCAACCACGTTGGCGCCGAAACCAGCGTCTTCCGACCTGGCAAAGAACCGGTTTCTACCCCTACCGAGTAGTTACCTGAGGTAGACTCAAACCTCTATTTGCCTTCGCAATTTTGGGCCATCGCCGTCCCTTTCGAATCTCACGATTGGAGTGCGCTATGCCATCAGTCTTCGAGCGGTTCAGCACCGCTCCAGAGGCTTCGGGTCTCTATGACCCAGCCCGCGATAAAGACGCATGTGGTTTGGCTATGGTTGCCACTCTTCGCGGCACAGCCGGCCACGACATCGTTGAGACCGCTCTAAACGCACTTAGAAATCTCGAGCACCGTGGAGCCGTTGGTTCAGATGCAGGAACCGGTGATGGCGCAGGCATTCTCACCCAGTTACCAGACGAATTCTTACGATCGGTAGTCGATTTCGACCTACCCGAAACGGGTTCCTATGCCGCTGGTTTGGTGTTTTTCGGGCAAGATGACGACGAGGTTGCCCAAACGGCAGCTTTCGCAAACATTGCCGCAGAGGAGTCACTCACCGTTCTTGGCTGGCGCGACGTGCCGGTTCGCCCCGAGGTTCTCGGAGACCTGGCCCGTGCGGCAATGCCACTTATTAAGCAGGTTTTCGTTTCGAGCGCAACCAGCGCAATCGGGCTCGAGCTCGAACGCGCCGCCTTCAGACTGCGCAAGCGCTCTGAGCGTCAGCTGGGGCTGTATCACCCTTCACTTTCGTCAAGGACCATCGTCTATAAGGGCATGGTGACAACGCTTCAACTTGAGCCTTTCTACCCCGACCTTTCTGATGAAAAGTTCGCATCAAAATTGGCGTTGGTGCACTCGCGATTCTCGACGAACACCTTCCCTTCGTGGCCCCTTGCCCACCCGTTCCGCATGATTGCTCACAACGGCGAGATCAACACCGTCAAGGGAAACCGCAACTGGATGGCAGCTCGACAATCACAGTTAGCCTCTGAGGCCCTCGGCGACCTGAAGGCACTTTTACCTATCGTGACCCCGAGTGGTTCTGACTCCGCGTCGTTCGACGAGGTTCTAGAGTTGCTTTACCTGTCGGGTCGCAGCCTGCCCCACGCGATGATGATGATGATCCCTGAGGCTTGGGAGAAACACACAGACATCGACCCAGCCCGCAAATCTTTCTACGAGTACCACTCGATGCTGATGGAACCTTGGGATGGCCCTGCCGCAGTTATCTTCACCGACGGTTCGCTGGTCGGCGCCACTCTTGACCGCAATGGTTTGCGCCCTGGCCGTTACGTTGTGACCGAAGACGGACTCGTGGTGTTGGCATCTGAAATCGGTGTTGCAAACATTGACCCAGCCCGCATCGTTCGCAAAGGCCGTTTGCAGCCAGGCCGCATGTTCCTCGCCGACACGGTAAACGGTCGACTAATCGACGACGACGAAATCAAATCATCGGTCGCTGCACTCGAGCCGTGGGGTGAGTGGGTAGAAGCAAATCGCATCAAGATTGCCGACCTTCCAGAGCGAGAACACATCAACTACACGCTTTCATCGGTCAACAGGCGCCAACGCACTTTCGGTTACACCGAAGAAGAGCTGCGAATCATGCTTGCGCCAATGGCGAAGAGCGCTCAGGAGCCAATCGGTGCGATGGGTAGCGACACCCCAATTGCTGCGCTTTCGGAGCGTCCTCGTTTGCTTTTCGACTACTTCGTTCAGCAGTTCGCGCAGGTTACCAACCCGCCACTTGACTCCATTCGTGAAGAGGTTGTCACCTCGTTGGGTACGGGAATTGGGCCAGAGTTGAATTTGCTCGCTGCAACACCTGCCCATGCCAAGCAGGTCTCGCTCGATTTCCCGGTTTTGAACAACGACGAAATTGCCAAGATCAAGCACATTGACGAAAAGCCAGGAGCCGGTAAGGCATTCGTGGTCAGAGGCCTTTATAAGGTCGATGGGGGAGCCGACGCTCTTAGTGCGCGCATTCGCGAGCTTTTCGAAGAAGTCGACGAAGCCCTTGAAAGCGGCGCAACGTTCTTGGTGTTGAGCGACCGCGATTCAAACCGCGAACTTGCACCGATTCCTTCACTACTTCTGACTTCTGCGATTCACCACCACCTCCTTCGCCGCGGAAACCGAACTCGAGTTGGGCTCGTTGTTGAGGCCGGAGACGTGCGTGAGGTTCACCACGTGGCCGCGCTGATCGGTTACGGCGCCGCCGCTGTGAACCCTTACCTAGCCATGGAATCTGTTGAAGTCATGGTCAAATCTGGCGTGATTGCTGGGCTCACCATCGAACAGGTCACCTACAACCTAATTAAGGCATTGGGCAAGGGTGTGTTGAAGATCATGTCGAAGATGGGCATCTCGACCGTCTCGTCATACTCGGGAGCTCAGTGCTTCGAGGCAATCGGCTTGAGCCAGGAATTCGTGGACACCTACTTCACCGGCACGACAAGTCAACTCGGTGGCATCGGACTCGAGGTTATTCATGAAGAGATCGCTGCAAGGCACCACAAGGCTTACCCAATCGAACGCGCTGCGAACGTTCACGAGCAACTTGAGACCGGTGGAGAGTTCCAGTGGCGCAAAGACGGCCCACCTCACCTGTTCAACCCAGAGACCATTTTCAAGTTGCAGCACTCTACCCGAACCAAGCGTTTCGATATATTCCGTGAGTACACAAAGGCGGTAGACGACCAGGCCGAGTCATTGATGACCCTGCGCGGACTTTTCACCCTGCGCGAAGGTGTGCGCCCAGCTGTGCCAATTGACGAGGTAGAGCCGGTCTCAGCAATTGTGAAACGTTTCTCTACTGGCGCCATGTCTTACGGTTCAATCTCGCAGGAGGCCCACGAAACTCTCGCCATCGCCATGAACCAACTTGGCGCGAAGTCCAACACCGGCGAGGGTGGCGAGGATCTTGAGCGTCTACTCGACCCGGCGAGGCGGTCTGCGATTAAGCAGGTGGCGTCGGGTCGCTTTGGTGTCACGTCAATGTACTTGACCCATGCAGACGACATCCAGATCAAAATGGCTCAAGGTGCGAAGCCTGGTGAAGGTGGGCAACTCCCTCCAAACAAGGTGTACCCGTGGATCGCTCGAACACGCCACGCGACAGCGGGTGTTGGGCTCATCTCACCACCTCCACACCACGACATCTACTCAATCGAAGACCTAAAGCAACTGATTTTCGACCTAAAGCGCGCCAACCGCGCCGCTAGGGTCCACGTGAAGTTGGTTAGCCAGGTTGGTATCGGAACCGTTGCTGCCGGTGTAGCGAAGGCGAAGGCCGACGTGATCCTTGTTTCTGGCCACGACGGCGGAACCGGCGCTAGCCCGCTCAACTCGCTAAAGCATGCCGGCACCCCTTGGGAGCTCGGCCTTGCCGAAGCGCAGCAAACCCTCATGGTGAACGGTCTCCGCGGTCGAGTATCGGTGCAGGTAGACGGCCAGATGAAAACCGGTCGCGACGTAATCATTGCGGCACTACTGGGCGCAGAGGAATACGGGTTTGCGACAGCACCCTTGGTTGTCTCGGGTTGCATCATGATGCGCGTCTGCCACCTAGACACCTGCCCAGTCGGTGTCGCCACGCAAAACCCAGTTCTTCGTTCGCGTTTTGACGGCAAAGCGGAGTACGTCGTTAACTTCTTCGAGTTCTTGGCCCAAGAGGTACGCGAGTACCTTGCAGCGCTTGGTTTCAGGACCCTTGACGAGGCAATCGGCCACAGCGAATTCATCGACGTCAACCGTGCCATTTCGCACTGGAAGGCTGACGGACTCGACCTGAGCCCAATTCTCGCCGCACCTAGCGTGCCAGGTGACTCGCCCAAGCGCCGAGTATCAAGCCAGGATCACGAACTCGAAAAACACTTCGACCACAAGCTCATCGAGGCGGCAAAGGCCTCACTCGAGGACGCCCGCCCAGTAACGATCGAGTTGCCAATCACCAACGTTGATCAAGCGGTTGGCACGATGCTCGGAAACGAGATCACCAAGCGTTACGGCGCACATGGTTTGGCCGATTCAACCATCGATATTCGCCTCACCGGTGCTGCTGGTCAATCATTTGGTGCGTTCGTTCCAAGGGGAGTGAAGTTGACTCTCGAGGGCGATGCCAATGACTACGTTGGCAAGGGGCTTTCTGGTGGCCAAATTGTGGTGCGCCCAAACCGCGAAAGCATTTTCCCGGCAGAGAAAAACATCATCGCTGGAAACGTAATCGGTTACGGGGCAACCTCCGGCACCATTTTGCTTCGCGGAATCGTTGGCGAACGCTTCTTGGTGCGTAACTCGGGCGCAACAGCTGTTGTCGAAGGTGTTGGTGATCACGCGCTCGAATACATGACCGGTGGTATCGCCGTGATTCTTGGCTCAACTGGGCGAAACCTCGGTGCCGGAATGTCGGGTGGTGTCGCCTACATCTACAAACTGCGCGCCGACCGAGTCAACCAAGATGCGTTGAGTGGCCGCGAGCTGCGTCTCGAAAAGGTTGAGGGCGAACATGCCACCAAACTCAAGAGCCTGCTGGCTCAGCACGCCGAAGAAACCGGCTCGCTATTAGCAGCACACCTGCTCGCGGAGTTCGAACACGTCGTATCTGACTTCACGCTAGTGCTGCCAAGCGACTACGCAAGTGTTCTTGAGATCCGCGAAAAGGCTGCAGCGAATGGCGCAGACCCCGATTCAGACGAAGTGTGGCACAAGATTCTGGAGGTAACCAATGGCTGACCCAAGAGGATTCCTCAAGGTAACCGAACGTGAAACCGCCTCGCGCCGACCTGTAGAAATTCGCATCAAGGACTGGAAGGAAGTCTACGAAGCGCGTCAGAGCGGTGTCGTGAAGCAGCAGGCTGGCCGTTGCATGGACTGCGGCGTCCCATTCTGCCACCAGGGCTGCCCGCTGGGTAACTTGATTCCAGAATGGAACGACCTGACCTGGCGCGGAGACCTACCGGGTGCTATTGCCCGCCTGCACAAGACCAACAATTTCCCTGAGTTCACCGGTCGCCTTTGCCCAGCTCCTTGCGAATCTGCCTGCGTCCTTGGCATAAACCAGCCAGCAGTAACGATCAAAGAGATCGAGGTCTCGATCGTTGACGAGGCGTTCGACGAAGGGCTCATCGAGGCTCACGCGCCTGAGCGTCTCACCGGAAAAACCGTTGCCGTGGTTGGTTCAGGGCCCGCGGGTCTCGCCGCCGCCCAGCAGCTCACGCGCGCGGGACACACCGTTGCGGTGTTTGAACGCGATGACCGAATCGGCGGTCTTCTGCGCTACGGAATTCCAGACTTCAAAATGGAGAAGCACCACATCGATCGCCGAATTGCACAGATGGAGGCCGAGGGCACCCGATTCCGCCCGGGCGTCAGCATTGGTGTTGACATCACTTGGGAAGACCTTCGCAGCCGCTACGACGCGGTTGTGGTGGCAACAGGTGCAACAAAGCCGCGAGACCTAGATATCCCTGGCCGCGAAAACAACGGCGTTCATTTCGCAATGGATTACCTAACCCAAGCCAACCGCGTGGTTGCTGGAGACCCCATTGTCGACCAAATAGTTGCTACCGACAAGCATGTCGTGATTCTTGGCGGTGGAGACACTGGCGCAGACTGCCTAGGCACCGCGACCCGCCAGGGCGCTAAATCGGTGACCACCCTTGCGATCGGCAAGCAGCCGGCTTCAGAGCGTCAACCTAACCAGCCTTGGCCTACGTTCCCAACCTTGTTTGAGGTTTCAAGTGCGCACGAAGAGTTCGGTGAGCGCGAATACCTTGCTTCAACGATTGAATTCGTGGGGGAGAACGGCATTCTCACCGGAGTGAAGATTGCCGAAACCGAGTTTGTCGACGGCAAACGTCTACCTAAGGCCGGCACCGAGAAGGTAATTCCGGCCGACCTCGTCCTTCTGGCTCTAGGTTTCACCGGCCCAGAAGCCGACACGCTGGTGGATGAGAGCGCAATCAACGTCGACAATCGTGGCAACATTGCTCGCGGAGCAGATTGGGCAACCAACCTTGCAGATGTTTTTGTTGCTGGAGATGCCGGCCGTGGCCAAAGCCTAATTGTTTGGGCGATTGCCGAGGGTCGCGCAGCCGCGGCCGCAGTAGACGCTTACCTCGAGGGTTCATCCGAACTCCCGAGCCCTGTACGACCGACTGATCAACCGATATCAGTCAACTAAGAAGAGGAACAAATGAGACGCGCAAAAATCGTTGCGACCCTAGGGCCAGCAACTTCAAGCTACGAGCAAATTCGCGCAATTATTGAAGCCGGTGTGAACATCACCCGCATGAATCTGAGCCACGGTTCATATGACGTCCACGAAGGCGTCTACAAAAACGTGCGTAAGGCCGCTGCAGACACCGGCAAGGCCGTTGGTGTGCTAGTTGACCTACAGGGCCCAAAGATCCGCCTGGCTCGCTTCAAAGACGGCCCAGTGATGCTAGAAAAGGGCGCAACCTTCAAAATCACCATCGATGAGGTCGACGGCGACGTCAACATTTGCGGCACCACTTTCAAGGGCCTGCCTGGCGATGTAAAGCCGGGCGACGTATTGCTAATCGACGATGGCAAGGTGGGCCTTCGCGCCACCGCAGTTGACGCCCGCACAGTGACCACTGTTGTTGAGGTTCCAGGCGTTGTTTCTAACAACAAGGGCATCAACTTGCCTGGCGTCGCCGTGAATGTGCCTGCGCTTTCTGAGAAGGACGAAGAGGACCTCCGCTGGGCCCTGAAACTCGGTGCCGACATGATTGCCCTCTCGTTTGTTCGTAACGCTTCAGATATCGTTCGTGTTCACGAAATCATGAAAGAAGAAGGCATCTTCTTGCCAACCATCGCCAAGGTTGAAAAGCCTCAGGCCGTTGAAGCGCTAGAAGAGATCATCGACGCCTTCGATGGCATCATGGTTGCCCGTGGCGACCTTGGCGTCGAACTACCTCTCGAAGAGGTGCCACTGGTTCAGAAGCGTGCCGTTGAACTAAGCCGTCGCTGGGCCAAGCCGGTAATCGTTGCGACCCAGATGCTTGAGTCAATGATTACAGCCGCCCGCCCAACCCGCGCAGAAGCAAGCGACGTTGCAAACGCCATCCTCGATGGTGCAGACGCTGTGATGCTCTCGGGTGAAACCTCGGTTGGAGAATTCCCAGTTGAGACGGTTACCGTTATGGCCCGAATCATTGAATCGACCGAAGAGAACGGTTTAGACCGAATTCCTGGCCTAGGAACCCGCCCACACACTCACTCGGGTGCAGTGTCGCTTGCAGCTGTCGAAATCGCTGAACTACTTGGCTCGAAGTTCGTCTGTGTCTTCACCGAGTCTGGTGATTCTCTTCGTCGCGTGGCCAGACTCCGTTCAAGCGTGCCAATCGTTGCGTTCACTCCGAGCGCCGACGTTCGCAACCGCCTGGCCTTGGTTTGGGGTGCAGAAACGTACCTTGTTGACCCAGTGACCCACACCGATGAAATGATGCACCAGGTGGACGAGATCATGCTCGCGACCGGTAAGTGCCAGATTGGCGATGAGGTTGTAGTTGTAGCCGGAACCCCGCCTGGCATCCCTGGATCGACTAACTCGCTTCGCGTTCACCGTATTGGCGACGCCGTAAACGAAGCTGCTCCAGGCTACGGCCGCAAATAGCTCAAGCAAAGAAAAAGTGGACCTAGAAACCTAGGTCCACTTTTTTTGTGCCGGAAGTGGGATTCGAACCCACACGTCCTTTCGAACAAAGCATTTTGAGTGCTCCGCGTCTGCCGTTCCGCCATTCCGGCTTTGCAACGAAACAAGTGTAACTTAACTGAAAATCCAATAGTGTTGTCGCATGAGTGAACCGCGCAAAGTATTAGTAGCTGAAGACGAATCCCTGATTCGAATGGACATCGTTGAGACCCTGCGCGAACACGGTTTTGATGTTGTCGCGGAGGCTGCCGATGGCGAAGAGGCGCTCGCCCGTGCAGAGGAGTTCAGACCTGACCTGGTGGTTATGGACATAAAAATGCCAAACATGGACGGCATCACCGCCGCTAAGCGCATGGCGGAGCTAAAGATTCCGGTGGTTCTGCTCACCGCTTTCAGCCAAAAGGAACTCGTCGAACAAGCAGCTGAGGCCGGTGCGATGGCCTACGTCGTCAAACCGTTCACCCCAACAGATTTGATCCCGGCAGTTGAGATTGCACTCAGCCGTCACGCTCAAGTTGTGGCACTTGAGACCGAGGTGTCTGATCTGATTGACCGCCTCGAGACCCGCAAAATGGTTGATCGCGCAAAGGGATTACTGATTGCTAAAGGCCTTGTGAAGGATGAACCTGAAGCCTTCAGGTGGATTCAAAAAACCTCTATGGACGGCCGTCTCACCATGAAAGACGTGGCGAGAACCATTATTGAGCAGCTCTCGCCTTCAGAAAATTCGTAATTCGCACGGTTGAAAGCCTTTTGCCGGCTTCGTCGGTGATTGCGATCTCGTGTGTGGTGAGCGAACGTCCTAGGCTAATCGCCTTGCAGGTGGCCGTAACCGTTCCTTCGCGAGCTGCGTTGCTGTGCGATGCGTTCACTTCGATACCAACAGCGGCCTTGTCTGGGTATGCCCAAACGTTTGCCGCGATGCTTCCGAGAGTCTCAGCCAAGACAACGTATGCCCCACCGTGTAACAAACCGAGCGGTTGTCGATTACCTTCTACCGGCATAGTTGCCACCGCCAACTCTGCACTCAACTCAACAAGTTCGATGCCCATCTTTTCGGCCAATTCGCCTAGCCCACGGGTACCAAGCAGTGCTTCGGCTTCTGGTGAAAGTTTTGCCATGGTGGCTCCTGAATTGGTCGTTGGGGCGAAGTAGCATTGGGTTTATGAACGCTAACCCAAAGAATACTCTCTTGCTCATCGATGGGCATTCGTTAGCGTTCCGGGCCTTTTACGCGCTAAGCCCAGACGCTTTTAGAGCTCCGAACGGCCAACACACAAATGCTGTGCACGGTTTCATTTCGATGATGCTAAATATTTTGGGGAACGAAAAGCCAACGCACCTGGCAGTCGCCTTCGATCTTTCACGTTCGTCTTTTAGAACCGATGAATACCCCGAATACAAGGGAACCCGTGGTGAAACTCCGCCTGAGTTCAACGGGCAAACCGAAGCGCTCACTGAGGCCTTAGCGGCGATGAACATCACCACACTTACTAAGGTCAACTACGAAGCCGATGACATCATCGCCTCGCTAGCCGACCAAGCTGCCGATAAAGGCTTCGAAGTGTATGTGGTCTCTGGCGACCGTGACACCTTTCAGTTGATTCGCCCGGAGACCACGATTCTCTACCCGGTAAAGGGTGTGATGAACCTTGCCCGAATGGACGACGAGGCGGTTTTCGCGAAGTACGGCATTCACGCGAAGCAGTACCCAGACCTAGCAGCACTTGTGGGCGAAACTAGCGACAACCTGCCGGGAATCCCTGGCGTTGGGCCAAAGACGGCAGCGAAATGGCTTACCGAGTTCGGCTCACTAGACGGCGTTTTTGCTGCTGCGGATTCAATCGGCGGCAAGGTTGGTGAATCGCTGCGCGAACACAAAGAGCTAGCCGTGCGCAACCGGCGTCTGAACCATCTGCTTCGTGACCTCGAACTCGTCGATGACTTCGAGTCACTTCGTCTCCGCGGCGTCAATGAAACCAAGGTCAAAGAAGTTTTCGCCAAGCTAGCCTTCAGAACCCTCACCGAGCGTGTACTGAAGCTCAGGGGTGTCGCCGAAGGTACAAGTGCGGCCTCGATAGACGAAGAACCAGACGTAGTGCTCGAACAGATAGACATTCCTGAGAAGACCAAAGTTTCTGATCTAAAGGCTTGGCTCTCAAAGCAAGCTCTCGTTGGCGTATCTGTAGCCTTCAACCGTTCATTCAGCTTTGGCTTTGCCACCGAATCTGAACGCTTCGAAACCACCGACGCATACGCCCTCGAATGGCTAGCGAGCGATGCAAAGAAGGCGGTTTACAACGCCAAGGCGCTTGATCGCCTCCTGCTTGAGCACGAATACAAGGTTTCTGGGGTCGAACTAGATTCCCTCTTGCTCTGCTACCTAAACGACCCAGTTCGTCGCGACTACAGCCTAGACACGATTGCCCTTGACTACCTTGGCCTATCGGTTGAGCGCAAAGAAGACGACGGTTCGCTTCTTTCTGAAGCGACACTAGATCTTTCGCTCGACGCATTCTTAGCGTTCAAGACAAGCACCACACTCGTCGAAAAGGTCGAGGGCCAAGGACAACTTCGGGTTTACCGTGAGGTCGAACTGCCAAGTTCGCCCACCCTCGCTCAAATGGAGCATTACGGAATAGCAATTGATCAGGCCAAGCTCGAGTCCCTGTTTGAGTCTCTCGGTGCAGAGGTCAAGCAGGTTGAAAGCGAAGCTTTTGCCATCATCGGTCACGAGATCAACCTTTCTTCACCAAAACAGCTACAAACCGTGCTCTTCGACGAATTAGGTATGACCGGCACTAAGCAGGTGAAAACGGGATTCTCAACCAACGCAGAGGCCCTGACGACCCTGTTTGAGCAAAACGGTCACCCGTTTCTAGAGAAACTTCTAAATCACCGCGAGGTCACCAAGATCCGCCAAATGGTTGAAGTTGTTCTCAAGTCAATCGGCAAAGACAGACGCATTCATACCAATTACGTGCAAACCGGCACATCGACCGGACGTCTATCATCCGAAGGCCCAAACCTTCAAAACATTCCGATCAAGTCCGAGCGCGGGCGTCAGATCCGCGACGCCTTCATCGTGGGCGAGGGCTACGAAACACTACTTAGCGCCGACTACTCGCAGATCGAAATGCGAATCATGGCTCATATGTCAGAAGACGAGGGCCTCATCGAGGCTTTCAAGTCGGGGGAGGACCTACACCGCTTCGTTGGATCACGAATCTTCGGAGTAGCCCCGAGCGAAGTCACTTCGGCGATGCGTTCGAAAGTCAAGGCGATGAGTTACGGCCTGGTCTATGGCCTCAGCGAGTACGGTTTGGCGAAACAGCTTCGCATGAGCAATGCCGAAGCCAAACAACTCATGAACGACTACTTCGCGCGCTTTGGGGGAGTGCGGCGCTACTTGGCTACCGTCGTAGAAGACGCAAAGTTGAACGGATACACGGTTACCACCTTCGGCAGACGCCGCCCATTCGACGATCTGAAGAGCCCGATCTTCCAACTGCGCGAAAACGCTCGCAGGGCGGCCCTAAATGCACCAATTCAGGGCACAGCCGCCGACATCATGAAACTTGCGATGAACCGCATCGGGGCGAAGATCGCCTCGACTGGCCTCAAAAGCCGCATGCTCCTGCAGGTTCACGACGAACTCGTGTTCGAGGTGGCCGTGGGCGAACTCGAGACTCTTCGCGAATTGGTGGTCAACGAGATGGCAAATGTCGTAGAACTGCGGGTTCCACTTGAGGTGCACGTCGGTATCGGCAAGAGCTGGGACGCAGCCGACCACTGATGATTCGCAAAGAGTTGGTTATCCGAGTTCCCGAAGGCCTACATGCCAGACCGGCAGCCGAATTCGTTCGACTTTGTCAAGAGTCTGCCGTGGACGTTCAGGTGCGCAGAACCGACGGCAAATCGGCCAGCGGTTTGAGTATTCTCGGAATCCTCACCCTCGGACTACGCAGGGGAGACATCGTTGTAATAGAAGCCCCAGATTCGGCAGAAACGCTGGTCGAAAGCCTTGTTTCACTGCTAGGCTAGTCGGGTTCCCAAATAAATCGTTGCGAGCAATCGCGACCTGAGTATGTCCACTGAGAGTAAAACAAAATATGACCGCAAACACCGAGAAGGCAATCAAGCAGATTGCTATCGATGACATTGGCTCCGCTGAAGACTTTCTAGCAGCAGTCGAAAAGACCCTGAAGTTCTTCAACGACGGAGACCTAATCGAGGGCGTAGTAGTAAAGATTGACCGAGACGAAGTACTTCTCGATGTTGGTTACAAGACCGAAGGTGTTATTCCTTCACGCGAACTTTCGATTCGCCACGACGCAGACCCAAGCGAAATCGTTTCGGTTGGCGACTCAGTTGAGGCCCTTGTTCTTCAGAAAGAAGACAAAGAAGGCCGCCTAATCCTTTCAAAGAAGCGCGCACAGTACGAGCGAGCTTGGGGCGATGTTGAGAAAGTCAAAGAAGCAGACGGCACCGTTGAGGGTACCGTTATCGAAGTTGTCAAGGGTGGACTCATCGTTGACATCGGTCTTCGCGGCTTCCTTCCGGCTTCACTCATCGAGCTTCGCCGCGTTCGCGACCTTGCTCCATACCTAGGCCAGAAGGTCGAGGCCAAGATTCTTGAGCTCGACAAGAACCGCAACAACGTTGTTCTTTCGCGTCGTGCTCTTCTCGAGGAAAGCCAGTCGGCAAACCGCAGCACCTTCCTTGCAGACCTAGCCAAGGGCCAGATCCGCACCGGTGTTGTTTCGTCGATTGTGAACTTCGGTGCATTCATCGACCTCGGTGGCGTAGATGGCCTAGTCCACGTATCGGAGCTTTCATGGAAGCACATCGAGCACGCTAGCGAAGTTGTTGAGATTGGCCAGGAGGTCACCGTCGAGGTTCTTGAAATCGACAACGACCGTGAGCGCGTCTCGCTATCGCTAAAGGCGACCCAGGAAGACCCATGGCAGGTATTTGCACGTACCCACGCAATTGGTCAGTACGCACCGGGTAAGGTCACCAAGCTTGTTCCGTTCGGCGCATTTGTTCGTGTTGCAGACGGAATCGAAGGTCTCGTTCACATCAGCGAGCTTTCGGCCAAGCACATCGAACTAGCCGAGCAGGTTGTTTCGGTTAACCAGGACGTATTCGTCAAGGTAATCGACATCGATCTCGAGCGTCGCCGCATTTCGCTGAGCCTCAAGCAGGCCACCGAAGAGGTTGACCCTGAAGGCACCGAGTTCAACCCAGCACTCTACGGTGCTGCAGAGTACGACGAAAACGGCCAGTACAAGTACCCAGAGGGCTTTGACGTGGCGACCAGCGAATGGAAGCCTGGCTTCGAAGAAGCTCGCGCCAAATGGGAGAAGGAATACGCCGACGCCCACGCACGTTGGGAAGAGCACAAGAAGCAGGTCAAGCTTGCCAACGAGGCAGCTGCGGCTCTTCCAGACGCTCCAGCAGCATCAGAGGCTTCTTACTCAAGCGAGAGCTCAGAGACCGGCACACTAGCCGCTGACGAGTCTCTAGCTGCTCTTCGCGAGAAGCTCAAGAGCGCAGAGTAATCAAACTCAAACTGAGCGGGAGTCAGCCTTCGGGCTGGCTCCCGTTTAGGCTTTAAGGGTGTTCCTTATTGGCCTAACCGGAGGCATTGCCGCCGGAAAATCGACTGTCGCCTCGCTGTGGGAGTCGTTGGGTGCAACCGTAATTGACGCAGACGTACTTGCGCGCGAGGCGGTGGCCACGGGCACCAAGGGCTTCGAGGCGGTTAGTGAACTCTTCGGCGAGGCAGTCGTTGCCAACGGTGAAATTGATCGCTCGGCCTTGGCCAAAATTGTGTTCAACGATGAAACCCAGCGCAAAGCTCTCGAATCGATCATTCACCCAATTGTTGGAGCAGAGTCCAGGCGGCTGATAACTGAAGCTAAAACGCAAATAGTGGTCTATGTGGTTCCGCTGCTCGTTGAAGCCAAAGTCGATCTTCCATTCGACGCTGTTGTGACAGTCGAGGCGCCAGTGTCTGAACAGATTGCCCGTATGGTCAAATACCGTGGAATGTCTGCCGCAGATGCCAAGTTGCGAATTGATAACCAAACGTCACCAGCCCACCGAGCTAACCGAGCTAACTACATTTTGAATTCAAATCAAGACGTTGAATTGCTAATGCGTGACGCGAGGATTTTGTTCGAAACTATCGAAGCGAGCCTTTAGTAATGGAACCAACAAGAAGCGTTGCACCGTTCGAGGTAATCAGCGAATACAAACCGAGCGGTGACCAACCCGCCGCCATAGCCGAGTTGGCTGGCCGTATTCGCGCAGGCGAAAAAGACGTAGTCCTGCTTGGAGCAACCGGTACCGGAAAGTCAGCCACCACGGCATGGCTGATAGAAGAGCTTCAACGACCAACATTGGTTCTCGCCCACAACAAAACGCTGGCAGCCCAGTTGGTCAATGAGTTCAGAGAACTCCTGCCAAATAACTCAGTCGAATACTTTGTCTCTTATTACGACTACTACCAGCCTGAAGCCTATGTGCCGCAGACAGATACGTTTATCGAAAAAGACTCGTCGATCAACTCGGAGGTCGAACGCCTGCGCTACAAGGCAACGATGAGCCTGCTAAGCCGCCGCGACGTCGTGGTTGTTTCGACTGTTTCATGCATCTACGGTCTCGGTGCTCCTGCTGAATACCTGAACCAGAGCGTCGCTCTGCAGGTTGGCGACGCACCGGGTCGCGATAAGTTGATTCGCAAGTTCGTAGAACTGCAGTACAAGCGAAACGACATCGACTTTTCGCGAGGCAACTTTAGAGTCAAGGGTGACACGATCGAAATCATCCCCGTTTATGACGAACTCGCAACTCGAATCGAATTTTTCGGCGACGAGATCGAAGCGATTTATTCGCTGAACCCGCTCACCGGCGATGTCGTTGCTAAAGAAACAGCCGTAGCGATATTCCCGGCGTCCTACTATGTGGCCCCGGTTGAGCGCATGGCCGAGGCAATCGAGAACATCGAAAACGAACTCGCCCAACGCACGCTGCAGCTTGAAAAAGAGGGCAAGCTACTCGAGGCACAGCGCCTCAAAATGCGCACAACCTTCGATCTAGAAATGATCAAGGAGGTTGGTTTTTGCTCTGGCATCGAGAACTACTCACGGCACATCGACGGTCGCGAGCAGGGTAGCGCCCCAAGCTGCCTGCTCGACTATTTCCCTGAGGACTTCCTTACCGTCATCGATGAGTCACACGTGACTGTTCCACAGATCGGTGCCATGTATGAGGGTGACTCGAGCCGAAAAAGGACCTTGGTCGAGCACGGCTTTAGGTTGCCTAGCGCGCTCGACAACCGCCCTCTTCGCTGGGACGAATTTCTCGAGCGAGTCGGCCAGACCGTCTATCTTTCTGCCACACCCGGTAAATACGAAATGGGTGTGAGCGACGGCGTCGTTGAGCAAATCATTCGACCAACCGGCCTTATTGATCCGAAGATAGTTATCAAGCCCATCAAGGGCCAGATCGACGACTTACTCGAAGAAATTCGATTGCGCGCCGAACGTGATGAGCGCGTCCTAGTGACGACCTTGACCAAGAAGATGTCTGAAGAACTCACCGATTTCCTTACCGAAGCCGGCGTCAGGGTTCGTTACTTGCACTCCGACGTTGACACCCTGCGCCGCGTCGAATTGCTGCGTGAACTTCGCATGGGACTTTTCGACGTTCTCATCGGTATCAACCTGCTTCGCGAAGGCCTCGACCTGCCAGAGGTTTCGCTCGTTGCAATCTTGGATGCAGACAAACAGGGCTTCCTGAGATCGGCAACATCACTAATTCAAACGATCGGCCGTGCGGCTCGAAACGTTAGCGGCGAGGTGCATATGTATGCCGATAACATCACCGACGCAATGGCGAAGGCGATTGACGAGACCGACCGACGCCGGGCAAAACAGGTTGCTTACAACCTTGAGCGTGGGGTTGACCCACAGCCGCTCCGAAAAAAGATCGCGGACATCACCGACCAAATCATGCGTGAGGAGGCCGACACGGCAGAGCTTCTTGAAAAGGCAAAGCGCCGAGACGGCAAACCAATGCCAATTCGCGGCCGCAGGGGAGTAGCCGCCGACGGTTACGACGAATTGCTTTCGATTGTTCAAGAACTCGACGCGCAGATGAAAGGTGCGGCTGCAGAACTGAACTTCGAACTCGCCGCCCGCCTGCGCGATGAAATCTCGGAGCTCAAGTATGAGCTACGGCAAATTGAAAAGGCCGGGCACGCTTAAACTCATATGGTGAATAACTCCCATGACAAACTAATCATCCGCGGTGCGCGGGTTCATAACCTGAAAAACTTGAACCTGGAAATACCGCGAGACTCACTTGTTGTTTTCACGGGTCTTTCAGGTTCCGGCAAGTCCTCGCTGGCATTCGACACGATCTTTGCCGAGGGTCAGCGCCGCTACGTTGAATCGCTCAGCGCATACGCCCGACAGTTTCTCGGGCAGGTTGATCGCCCAGACGTTGACTTCATCGAAGGGTTGAGCCCGGCGGTCTCGATCGACCAGAAGTCCACTAACCGCAACCCGCGCTCAACCGTCGGAACAATCACCGAGATTCACGACTACCTGCGCCTGCTCTGGGCTCGTATTGGTGTCCCATTTTGCTCAGAGTGTGGCGAAAAGATAATCAAGCAAACTCCGCAGCAAATCGTCGATCAGATCATGGAGTTCGAAGAGGGCACACGCTTCCAGATCCTCGCCCAGATAGTGGACCAGAAGAAGGGCGAGTTCGTTGACCTTTTCAAAGAACTAAGTGCTCAGGGTTACGCCCGTGCGGTGGTAGACGGCGAAACAGTTCAACTCGCAGATGCTCAACCTCTCAAAAAAACTTTCAAGCACGACATTTCGGTGGTGGTTGACCGCCTGGTTGCCAAGAGTGACATCATCGGCCGACTAGCCGACTCGGTTGAGACCGCATTGAAACTAGCCGGCGGCCGAATCATCATCGATTTCGTTGATAAAAAAGGTGAGCAGCGAGTTTTCAGCGAAAAGATGTCGTGCCCGAATGAGCACGCGCTTAGCCTCACCGAAATCGAACCGAGAACCTTCTCGTTTAATGCCCCATTCGGCGCTTGCCCCACCTGCAGCGGTCTCGGCACCAAGATGCAGGTTGACGCCGCGCTAGTGATTGGCGACGAGGGTGCGAGTGTAAACGGGGGAGCGATTCTGCCTTGGTCACAGGCCGGTAAGGGCCTCTTCCCTTACTACCAACGCATGGTTCAAGGTTTGGCTGAAGAACTTGAGTTCTCACTAGACACCCCGTGGAAGGAGCTCGACGAGGAAGTTCGCGACGCGATCATCTACGGCAACAACTTTGACGTCAAGGTCAAGTGGAAGAACCGCTACGGCCGTGAGCTTCGCTACACGTCCGGCTTTGAAGGCGTCCTAGCATATGTGGCCCGCAAGCATCTCGAAACCGAGAGCGATTGGTCACGCGACCGTTGGGCCGGCTACCTCCGCGAGATTCCTTGCCCTGACTGCGACGGCAAGCGCCTGAAGCCAGAAGTTCTCGCGGTAAAGGTTTTCGAAAAATCAATCGCAGACGTTACTTCGATGAGCCTCGGTGACGCCGTCGAGTACTTCTCAACCATTGAGCTAGACGAGCGCGACGCAAAGATTGCAGCTCAGGTTTTGCGTGAGATCAAGGCTCGACTCGACTTTTTGCTCGCCGTTGGCCTCGACTACCTAAGCCTCGAGCGCTCGGCCGGCTCACTCTCAGGCGGTGAGGCACAGCGAATTCGCCTAGCAACCCAGATCGGTTCCGGCCTAACTGGTGTTCTGTACGTGCTAGACGAGCCGTCTATCGGCTTGCACCAGCGCGATAACCTCCGACTAATCGAAACCTTGATCAAACTTCGCGATTTAGGCAACACACTGATCGTTGTCGAGCACGATGAAGACACCATTAAGGCCTCAGACTGGGTCGTTGACATCGGCCCGCGCGCGGGTATTCACGGTGGCGAGGTTGTGCACTCTGGCACATATGCCGAGCTCCTGAAGAACACGAAGTCGATCACAGGCGACTTCTTGTCAGGCCGGGAATCGATTGCTACGCCGTCCAGCAGGCGCCCCATCGACCGCGAACGAATCGTCAGGGTTGTTGGCGCTAAAGAAAACAACCTAAAAGACGTCGACGTTGAATTTCCACTGGGTCTCCTAACTGCGGTAACTGGCGTATCTGGCTCGGGAAAATCCTCGTTGGTTAACGATGTTCTCTACGAAGTGCTCGCAAACGCTCTCAACGGCGCCAAGGGAGTGCCTGGGCGTCACACACGAATCGAAGGGCTAGAACTCCTCGACAAGGTCGTACACGTCGACCAGAACCCAATCGGACGCACTCCACGCTCCAACCCGGCAACATACACGGGCGTTTTCGACCACATTCGCAAACTCTTTGCCGAAACCCAAGAAGCGAAGGCGCGCGGTTACCAGCAAGGTCGCTTCTCGTTCAACGTAAAGGGCGGCCGTTGTGAGGCTTGCTCTGGTGATGGCACTCTGTGTATCGAGATGAACTTTTTGCCAGATGTCTACGTGGCTTGCGAAGTTTGCCATGGTGAACGCTACAACCGTGAAACCCTGCAGGTGCTTTACAAGGGCAAGAACATTGCCGAAGTTCTCGAGATGCCGATCAGTGAGGCAGCCGAGTTCTTTGCGCCGATCACCGCAATCGCTCGTTACCTAAACACGCTCGTCGATGTTGGGCTTGGCTACGTTCGTCTCGGGCAGTCGGCAACCACCCTCTCAGGAGGTGAGGCTCAGCGTGTGAAGCTAGCAACCGAACTTCAGAAGCGAAGCTTCGGACGCTCGATCTACGTACTTGATGAGCCAACCACCGGCTTGCACTTCGAAGACACTCGAAAACTACTTCTGGTATTAAACGGGCTAGTCGAAAAGGGCAACACGGTTATCGTCATCGAACACAACTTAGACGTAATCAAGTGCGCCGATCACGTGATCGACCTAGGGCCCGAAGGTGGGTTCCGCGGCGGCGAAATCGTTGCCGTTGGCACTCCCGAAGAAGTTGCCAAAAACAAACGTTCGTTTACCGGTCAGTTCCTCGGCGAGATCCTCAAAGGTTAACCGTGAGCGGCCATCTGTCTTGGCGCCCCAAGACCTCCGACATACCAACTAACCCAGGTGTGTACCGGTGGCTCGATTCGACCGGGCGAGTTATCTACGTTGGCAAGGCAAACAACCTTCGCCAGCGCCTAAGCAGCTACTTCGCCAACCCTGAAACGCTTCACAAGCGCACCCGCAAGATGGTCGAGACTGCGGTTGATCTGCAATGGACGATCGTCAAGTCAGAGTTCGAGGCACTTCAACTCGAATTCACCTGGATCAAAGAGTTCAACCCCCAGTTCAACGTGCGTTTCAAAGACGACAAGTCATACCCTTACCTCGCAGTTTCAATGGGCGACACGGTTCCGAGGGTTTTCATCACTCGCAATCGTGACAATAGGGGCACGAAGTACTTCGGCCCTTACACACAGGCTTGGACGGTTCGCGAGACGCTCGACACGTTGCTCAAGGTCTACCCGGTGCGCTCGTGCAGTACCGGGGTTTACCAGCGTGCGGCGTCGACCCAACGCGCCTGTTTGCTCGGCGACATCGGTAAGTGCGCCGCCCCCTGTGTTGCCAGAGTTTCCGCTGCTGAGCACAAGCAGATCGCAAAGCAGTTCACCGATTTCATGGCAGGCAGCGACACGAAGCACATCAAACTTCTTCGCGACCGAATGGCGAAGGCGAGCGAGGAGCAGCAATACGAACTTGCTGCGAAGTTGCGCGACCAGGTTGCTGCTCTTGAGGCCGTACTTGAAAAAAGCACCGTGGTCTTCAGCGACGACACAGACGCCGATCTTTTTGGCATTGCCGACGACGAGCTGGCGGCAGCTGTGAGCCTGTTCAAGGTTCGTGGCGGCCGTATCAGGGGAGTGCGCGGCTGGGTGGTAGACAAAGAACTCGAACGCACGCTGCCGGAAATCGTCGAATACGCACTACAGAACAGCTATGTGGGAGCAGCTCCTGAAGATCTTCCGAAAGAGATTCTTGTTCCAGAACTCCCAGACGACTTCGCAGCGATGTCTCAGTGGCTTTCAGAACTCAAAGGTTCGAAGGTTGACCTGCGAATTCCGCAGCGAGGCGACAAAAGATCACTTGCCGAGACTGCGCTCACCAATGCCAAACATTCGTTGATGCTTTACAAGACCAAGCGCTCAACCGACTTCACAGCGCGCGCCGAAGCCTTGGCGGGCATTCAAAAAGCTCTCAACCTTACCGAGGCGCCTCTTCGAATCGAATGTTTTGACGTCTCACATCTTGCTGGCACCGACGTGGTTGCATCCATGGTGGTTTTCGAAGACGGTCTACCGAAGAGGGACCACTACAGGCGCTTCTCAATAGAGAACACCACCGATGACACCGATTCGATCTATCAGGTTCTTTCGCGGAGACTTAAGTACCTTCGCGAAGGCGACGTTGAGTTGGATGCGACCAAGTTTTCTTACCGACCTTCACTGCTCATCGTGGATGGCGGTGTTCCGCAGGTAAACGCCGCCGCGAGGGCGATTAGAGACTCAGGCGTTGAGGGTTTGACTGTGGTCGGTCTTGCCAAACGCCTCGAAGAGGTTTGGGTGCCAGGTTCGGATTTTCCGATCATCCTGCCTAGAGCCACCGATGAACTGTTTTTATTGCAAAGAATCCGTGACGAAGCTCACCGCTTTGCAATAACTTTCCAGCGCAAAAAACGCTCACTCGCCATAGCCTCGGTCTTGAGTGAAATTCCCGGCCTTGGAGAGAAGAGAGTTTCTGCTTTATTGAAACATTTTGGTTCGGCAAAAAGACTAAAGATCGCCACTGCTGAGGAAATCTCAGACGTGGCGGGTATCGGGCCCAGCCTCGCAAGTCAAATAGTTACATCACTTTCGGAATAACGCCCTTCGGCGTGTCGCAATCGCGGTAAAGTGGTGAAGCGCAAGTAAGGGGAGTTGAATTGGCCGAGAAAAAGCACGAATTACTGGTGGTTACCGGTATGTCGGGCGCTGGTCGTTCAACCGTCGGAAACGCACTCGAAGACCTGGGTTGGTACGTAGTAGACAACCTGCCGCCACAGATGCTTTCACCAATTAGCGATCTCTTCACGCTAACCGAAAGCAAACTCCCAAAACTTGCCGTGGTGATCGATGTTCGCGGCGGAGAATTTTTTGGTGAGTTCACCGAACACCTCGCACAACTTCGCGGTGGCGGCGTAAATCTTCGAGTCTTGTTCTTGGAGGCAACCGACTCAGCTTTGGTTAGGCGCTTCGAACAGGTTCGCCGACCGCACCCACTGCAGGGGAGCGGGACGATTCTGGACGGCATCGCGACAGAGCGCCAAAGATTAATTAGCCTTCGAGAAGATGCCGATGTCGTCATAGACACTAGCGACCTAAACATTCACCAGCTGAGCACCAAGATCACCGACCATTTTTCGCTTGAGCATTCGAGCAGACTGCAACTCACAGTGATGTCTTTCGGCTTCAAATACGGCCTCCCCGCGGATGCCGATATGGTTGCAGACATGCGCTTCCTACCGAATCCGTTCTGGGAAGAAACGCTGCGACCTTTCAACGGCGAAGACGCCAAGGTTAGTGAGTATGTGCTCGCAAGCCCGGGCGCAGAAGAGTTTGTGACCTCTTACGTGAACGCATTACGCCCCGTACTGCGCGGTTACCAAACCGAAAACAAGCGCTACGCAACCATTGCGGTCGGCTGCACCGGAGGCAAGCATCGATCGGTAGCAATATCGCGAAAAATCGCAGAACTTCTCACACACGAAACAGGCATCGCGGTCAACCTCAAACACCGCGATCTAGGCAAGGAGTAGCAATGGCGCTAACAGCTGACCTCAAGGACGAATTAGCGAGAATCGAAGTGAAAAAGAATTCGGTGCGAGTCGCCGAGCTTTCGACGATTCTGCGCTTCGCTGGTGGTCTACACCTGATCGCGGGTCGAGTGGCTATTGAGGTCGAAGTCGATGGCGCAGCCATTGCCCGACGAATTAGCAAGGACCTTGCCGAAGTCTTTGGCGTAAAGAGCGAACTCGCCGTAATTTCGGCCGGAGGAATTAGAAAGCAAAGCCACTATCAGGTGCGTGTGTTGGAGCAGGGTGACGTCCTCGCTCGTCAAACGGGATTAGTCGACGGTCGCGGCCGCCCTGTTCGCGGGCTACCCGCCTCGCTCGTGTCTGGTTCGATCGAGGAAGCTCAGGCCATTTGGCGTGGCGCGTTCTTGGCGCACGGCTCACTGACCGACCCCGGGCGGTCGGCTTCACTTGAAGTAACTGCGCCCGGCAATGAGGCCGCCATGGCTCTGGTTGGCGTTGCACGCCGACTTGGAGTGGTCGCAAAGGCTCGAGAGGTTCGCGGGGTGCATCGCGTGGTTATTCGCGAAGGTGAAGCGATCGCCACAATGCTTACCCACATCGGCGCTCACACCCAGGTCTTGAAGTGGGAGGAGCTGCGACTTCGTCGTGAAGTCCGCGCCACCGCCAACCGCCTAGCCAACTTCGACGACGCGAACCTGCGTCGCAGTGCACAGGCAGCCGTTGCGGCTGGAGCTCGAGTTGCCCGTGCGCTCGAGATTCTTGGCGATGACATCCCAGACCATCTGAAGTATGCGGGCGAGTTACGTCTAAAGCACAAGCAGGCAAGCCTCGATGAACTCGGTCACCTATCAGACCCACCGATGACAAAGGACGCAATCGCCGGGCGGATCCGCCGCCTGCTGGCGATGGCCGACAAAAAGGCCGAAGAACTGGGTATTCCGTCAACCGAGGCTTACCTCGGCGACGCGGAATAGACTACAAGTAAGAACAGTTGGAGACATTATGAGCAAATACGTACTTCCTGACCTCAGCTACGACTACGGAGCCCTCGAGCCAAATATCTCGGGCAAGATCATGGAGCTCCACCATGACAAGCACCACTTGGCTTACGTCAATGGCGCAAACCTCGCACTTGAAGCCCTTGAAGAGGCACGTGAGAAGAACGACCTTACCTGGGTGAACAAACTTCAGAAAGATCTAGCCTTCAACCTCGCCGGCCACGTGAACCACACGGTTTTCTGGCGCAACATGTCACCAGAGGGCGGTGACAAACCGGTTGGCGAACTCGCAGCAGCGATCGATGAATTCTTCGGTTCGTTCGATGCGTTCCGCGCACACTTCACAGCCGCGTCGCTAGGCATCCAAGGTTCCGGCTGGGCCATTCTCGCCTGGGACATCTTGGGTGAAAAGCTAATCATCGAACAGCTTTACGACCACCAGGGCAACTTGGCAGCTGGCAGCATTCCGCTACTGATGCTCGACATGTGGGAGCACGCCTTCTACCTCGACTACCAGAACGTCAAGGGTGAGTACGTCAAGGCTTTCTGGAACATCATTTCATGGCCAGACATCACGGCTCGTTTCGAGGCAGCTCGCACGCAAACCAAGGGTCTACTGCTAGTCTGATAGAAGACTTTTTGCTCCCAATGGCGCGTGGCAGAGTCGATAATTTATCTGTTCGAAAACCTTGAAAATTGGGAGACAAATTGGCTACTCGTGTTGGCATTAACGGCTTCGGTCGAATTGGACGTAACTACCTTCGTGCCGAGTTGGCCAAGGGCACCGACCTCGAGATCGTTGCAGTCAACGACCTCAGCGACCCAACCGCTCTAGCTCACCTCCTCAAGTACGACTCGGTCACCGGTCGCCTAAACCAGGAGGTCCGTGTTGAGGGCCAGAACATCATCGTTGGCGGCAACGTAATCAAGGTTCTTGCCGAGCGCGACCCTGCCAACCTAGGCTGGGGAGACCTTGGAGTCGACATAGTAATCGAGTCGACCGGTCGTTTTACCGACGCAGAGAGCGCCAAGAAGCACCTCGAGGCAGGTGCCAAGAAGGTCTTGATCTCCGCTCCAGCTACAGGTGAAGACGGCACCTTCGTGATCGGTGTGAATGAGCACCTGTACGACCCAGCCAACCACCACATCATCTCGAACGCATCTTGCACAACCAACTGCCTCGCTCCGCTTGCCAAGGTTTTCAACGACACCTTCGGCATCGTAAACGGCCTAATGACTACGGTTCACGCCTACACCGCTGACCAGAACCTTCAGGACGGCCCACACGGCGACCTGCGCCGCGCACGTGCAGCCGCAATCAACATTGTTCCTTCGTCGACCGGTGCCGCTAAGGCTATTGGCCTAGTTTTACCAGAGCTAAAGGGCAAGCTTGACGGCTTCGCGCTTCGCGTGCCAGTGCCAACCGGCTCGATTGTCGACCTAACCCTTGTAGCCAAGCGCGAAGTCACCATCGAAGAAATTAAGGCTGCCTACAAGGCTGCTGCAGCAAGTGGCCCACTAAAGGGAATCTTGATGTACACCGAAGACCCAATCGTTTCGAGCGACATCGTGACCGACCCACACTCATCGATCTTCGATGCTGAGCTGACTAAGGTCATCGGCGGAACCACCGTCAAGATTTCTTCTTGGTACGACAACGAGTGGGGTTACTCAAACCGCCTCGTAGAGCTAACCGAACTAGTCGCTAGCAAGCTCTAAACATGCGCAAGCTCTCTGAACTCGCACACCTCGAAGGTAAGCGGGTCGTAATTCGTTGCGACCTGAACGTGCCACTCGATGGGTCAAGGATCACTGATGACGGCAGAATTGTTGCTTCGGTACCAACCATCAAGTACCTTGTCGACCAAGGCGCGAAGGTCGTAGTGATCTCGCACCTTGGCCGCCCCGAGGGCGCACCGGAGGCAAAGTACTCGCTAGAGCCAGCAGCGACTCGTTTGGGTGAACTGCTTGGTCAGCCAGTGTTCTTTGCCACCGACACCGTCGGCAGCGAAGCTAAGGGAGCCGTTAAGGCACTCGACCGCGGGGGAGTCGTGGTTCTAGAAAACCTACGATTCAACCCGGGTGAAACAGCGAAAGACGAGACCGAGCGCCGAGAATTTGCCAGTAAGTTAGCCGAGTTCGGCGACATTATGGTTTCTGACGGCTTTGGCGTCGTCCATCGCAAGCAGGCTTCAGTTTATGAACTGGCGCAGTTGTTGCCTTCGTACGCCGGCTTCTTGATCGAAAAAGAACTCGAGGTTCTCGAGCGACTAACGGCAAAGCCGGAGCGACCTTATGCGGTTGTTCTCGGCGGCTCAAAGGTTTCAGACAAGCTAGGTGTGATTGACCATTTGCTACCGACAGTGGACAAGCTTTTGGTCGGTGGCGGAATGGTTTTCACGTTCCTCGCCGCACTCGGTCACAAGGTTGGTTCATCGCTTCTTGAGGTGGAGCAGATTCCCGTTGTGCAGGGCTACCTCTCGCGCGCAAAAGAGCTCGGTGTCGAAATTGTGCTGCCGACCGACATCGTGGTTGCCAGCAAGTTCGGTGCCGACGCTGAGGTGGCAATCACGGCCGCAGACTCAATCGAAGGCTCTCCGTTTGGTGCGACTGGCCTTGGGCTCGACATCGGCCCAGATTCAGGCGCAAACTTTGCACGAGAAATCCTAGAGGCAAAGACCGTGTTCTGGAACGGCCCAATGGGCGTTTTTGAGATCGACAAGTTCGCTGGCGGAACCCGTGCCGTGGCTAAGGCGCTCACCGAGATGAGCGGTTTCTCGGTAGTAGGCGGAGGCGATTCGGCCGCAGCCGTGAGAGCTTTGGGCTTTGCCGATGCACAATTCGGACACATTTCAACCGGCGGCGGCGCCAGCCTCGAATACCTCGAGGGCAAGAAGTTACCAGGACTAGAGGTACTAAATGACTAAGCGCGTTGCATTCATTGCAGGTAACTGGAAGCTAAACCTAGACCACCAGCAGGGCATTGCCCTGGTGCAAAAACTTGCCTGGACTCTCAAGGATGCTGGCCACGACTATGCCGGCGCAGAAGTAACCGTTTTCCCTGGCTTCACCAGCCTTCGCTCAATTCAGACGCTTATCGACGCCGACAAACTCGATATCACACTCGGCGCTCAAGACATTTCGGCCTTCGACTCTGGCGCCTACACGGGTGAGGTATCAGGCCTTGCCCTAAAGAAACTCGACGTCAAGTACGCTTTGATCGGCCACTCAGAACGCCGCCAGTACCACAACGAAACCGATGCGGTCGTTCAGGCCAAGGTTTCGGCTAGCTTCCGCCATGGCATCGTTCCGGTTATTTGTGTCGGTGAAACGCTGGAAGAACTGGAAGCAGAAGGTGCGGCTGCTGTTCCTGTCCGTCAAACTCTTGCCGCACTTGCAGATCACTCTGCTCTGGGAGATTTCGTGATTGCGTACGAACCCGTTTGGGCCATCGGCACCGGGCAAGTAGCAACACCAGAACAGGCGGCCAGCGTTGCAACGAAAATCCGCACCGCCATCCGCGAGGCATTCGGCGATGAAGTCGCAGACAAGACTCGCATCCTTTACGGTGGTTCGGTTAAGGCTGCCAACGTTGCTGGCTTCCTGAGAAGCCCTGAGGTCGACGGCGTGCTCGTCGGCGGCGCAAGCCTAGACGCCGAGGAGTTCAGCGGTATCGCTCGATTCCAGAAGCATCTGGCTATATAATCGTTTAGTACACGAAGTTAGGTAACCTAAACCCATGGCAATTCTTCAGATCGCACTCGAAGTGCTTCTAGGCATCATCAGCTTGCTACTGACACTGCTGATCCTCCTGCACAAGGGTCGCGGTGGTGGTCTCTCAGACATGTTCGGTGGCGGGCTTTCAAGTGGTGGAGCATCTTCGGGCGTTGCCGAGCGCAACCTAAACCGAATCACGATCATCTTGGGCGTCACCTGGATCGTGATCGTAGTAGTTCTTCAACTTTTCACCAGATTTAATCTCGTACCTGCGGCATGACCAATCCGGCTATTCGCGGTTCGCGCGTAGGTGCCGGGCCAACAGGGGAGCGTGGGCAAATAGCCCAAGCTGAGAAAATCACCTATTACTTTTTTTGCTCAAACGAGCACGTGATGTCACCAATGTTTGCCGCAACGGTTGCAAAAGAAGACATTCCGGAATTTCTAGAATGCACAAAATGCGGTTTGCCGGCCGGTCAAGATAAAGCGAACCTTCCCGCAGTCAGTAAGAATGAGCCTTACAAGACGCACCTGGCTTATGTGAAAGAGCGCAGAAGCGAAGAAGAGGCTGCGCAACTACTCGAAGAAGCGATTGAGGCTATTCACCTTCGCAGAGCCCGCTCAGCGGAATCAAACTCTAACTAGCAACCCCAGGTAGCGTTGCCGGCAGAGGCGTCGACAAACCAAATAGTCTTTGCGACACCGTGGACTCGGCCAACTGGCAAACTCTCAGGGGTATCACCAAAAGCGATGGCAACGGCAGACTCTTTGTCGGCGCCGGCTACGGTAAACCAAACCTCGGTAGCCGTATTGATAGCTGCGTAACTGAGGCTCAGGCGCTGCGGCGGCGGTTTTGGTGAATCGTGCTCAGCCACAACGAGGTCACCCGAAGCGTTCTTACCCGGGAACAAGCTTGCGATGTGCCCATCAGGCCCAATGCCTAGCAGCAGAATATCGAAGCGAACTCCTGCAACCACCTTGCGGAACTCTGCGGCGGCTTCGTCGAGACTCAGACCTTCGTCGCTGGCCGGAAACGGGTGCAAGTTCTCTTTCGGAATGCTGACATGATCAAAAAGTGCCTGCCTTGCCTGCAACTCGTTGCGGTCACCACTCGACTTTGGCACGAATCGTTCATCGCCCCACCAAATGTGGACGTTCGACCAATCCAGTTCGAGATTGCGCAATTTTGCCAAGGTGAGAATGCCTACGGTTCCACCGGTCACAACGAGGTTAACCTGGTGTTGTTCGGTAAGAAGCTTACTTATCCGCGCAACAATTGCCTCGGCCGCGCCGATGGCTACGGCGTCGGTGTCTTTGAAGCGATTTACTACTGGGCGCATTACTTCTTGGTTACGGTAGGTGCCGGGGTCTTACTGGTGAAGCCAGCCTTGATTACCTTGCCAAAGAGATCATCTGGATCTAGGCGACGAAGATCTTCACTCAGGCAGTCACGATCGCTTCTGCGAGGCAAAGTGATTTCACGAGTCGGCTGAGTTGGCTGAATCAGGGTTGCAACATCGGGAACATTGCGGACGATTTCGATGTCGCCAGACTTGCGAATCAATTTCACGCCACGGATACCGGCAACCGCCTTGCCGCGAGAGGTGCGAATCAACTTGACCTTGACCTTTAGTTTGAGTTCTAACCATGCGGCTAGGAGATCGGTGCTGGGGGAGTCGACTGCGCCGGTGACCTCAACTGCCGTTACCGGGTCGTATGGGGGCTGGTCGAGAATCGCTGCGAGTTGCGCACGCCATAGCGTTAGACGTGTCCATGCGAAATCGCTGTCACCCGGCGCATAGCTCTTGGCTAGCTGGCGAAGGTAGGCATGAGGGTTTGCCTGGTTGGCAGCATCGGTGATGCGCCGAGTCGCAATTCGCCCGATCGCTGAGTCTGACACCTTGATAGGTGCCTCAGCAGGCCACCAAGCCACCACTGGGGCGTCTGGGAGCAGCAAACCCGTTACCAGGCTTTCAGGGTCCTTAGCGGCCTCTCCGTGGGCTCTGAGGACGATAACCTCGGAGGCACCTGCATCGCCACCGACACGAATTTGCGCGTCAAGCCCAGAGGTCTTTTTTGCGTTCTTAGAGTCATCGTCGGCAACAACGATGATTCGGCAAGGGTGCTCACGAGAAGCCTCGTTCGCAGAAAGGATTGCCGGTTCGATTCCCTTGAAGTTTGTCTGGATCACCAAGGTCAAGACGCGACCCAGTGCTACAGCGCCGCCCTGTTCACGAAGTTGAACCAGGCCCTTAGAGACCTTAGAAATGGTTGTGTTTGGAAGATCGACGATCACGGGATTCTCCACTCTCTGCCGTCTTGGGCAAGCATTTGGTCGGCTGATGCTGGGCCCCAGGTGCCAGGTCGGTACTGCTCGACCTTGCCCTTTTGCTTGGCCCAATATTCTTCGATCGGGTCGAGGATCTTCCACGACAACTCAACTTCTTCGTGGCGTGGGAACAACGGAGGGTCACCCAGAAGGACATCGAGGATCAGACGTTCGTACGCCTCGGGGCTTGCCTCGGTGAAGGCGTGACCATAACCGAAGTCCATGGTTACGTCGCGAACCTGCATTCCGGCACCCGGAACCTTCGAGCCAAAACGAATGGTTACACCTTCGTCTGGCTGAACACGAATTACTAGAGCGTTCTGGCCGAGAGCAGAGGTTTGATCGGCTGCGAAAAGCTGCTGAGGTGCGCGCTTGAAGACGACCGCAATTTCGGTTACGCGGCGCCCGAGACGCTTGCCAGCGCGGAGGTAGAACGGGACACCAGCCCAGCGACGAGTGTTGATGTCTAGACGCATGGCAGCGTAGGTTTCGGTAACCGACTTCGGGTTCATGCCGTCTTCTTCAAGGAAGCCGAGAACCTCTTCGCCACCCTGCCAACCGCCGGCGTATTGACCGCGTGCGGTGTATTTACCGAGATCCTTGGGTAGGCGAACCGCCTTGAGTACCTTCTCTTTTTCGGCACGGAGGTCTGCTGCATCGAACGAAACAGGCTCTTCCATTGCCGTGAGGGCAAGTAGCTGCAGTAGGTGGTTCTGAATAACGTCTCGAGCGGCACCGATTCCGTCGTAGTAGCCGGCACGTCCGCCGACACCGATGTCTTCTGCCATTGTGATTTGCACGTGGTCGATGTAGTTCGAGTTCCAAAGCGGTTCGTACATCTGGTTCGCAAAACGCAGAGCCAGGATGTTCTGAACCGTCTCTTTGCCTAGATAGTGGTCGATACGGAACACTGAGTCGGCGGGGAACACAGACTCGACTACATCGTTGAGTTCACGAGCAGTCTTTAGGTCGCTACCGAAAGGCTTTTCAATCACCACACGGCGGAACTGGTCTGGCTTTGGGTCTGCTAAGCCTGAACGCGAAAGCTGCTTGCAAACAAGCGGGAAAGCCTTTGGCGGGATCGACAGGTAGAAGGCGTGGTTTCCGTTGGTGCCGCGCTTGGCATCTAGGAGCTCGATGGTCTCCTTTAGTCGATCGAATGCGTCGTCGTCGTCGAACTCACCCTGAACGAATCGAATACCTTCGCTAAGTTGCTGCCAAACCTCTTCACTGAAAGGAGTTCGAGCATGCTCGCGAACCGAGTCGTGAACAACCTTGGCGAAGTCCTGGTCGACCCAGTCACGGCGAGCAAAACCGATGAGCGCGAAGCCCGGTGGCAATAGCCCGCGGTTAGCTAGGTCATAAACGGCTGGCATCAGCTTCTTGCGTGAAAGGTCGCCTGTCACACCGAAGATGATCAAGCCAGATGGGCCTGCGATTCGGTTGAGACGGCGGTCT